>NZ_CP031230.1:2947500-2950000 GCF_003351785.1 Sporosarcina sp. PTS2304 | reverse complement strand
TAGTCACCTACCGCAGGATTTTAAGTCCTGTGCGTCTGCCAGTTCCGCCACCCCGGCAAGGATGTAAAAGCGGAAGACGGGATTCGAACCCGCGACCCCGACCTTGGCAAGGTCGTATTCTACCACTGAACTACTTCCGCATTAAAGTGCGGGTGAAGGGAGTCGAACCCCCACGCCCGAAGGCACTAGATCCTAAGTCTAGCGTGTCTGCCAGTTCCACCACACCCGCATATATGTTACTTAAAAAATGGTGAGCCGTACAGGATTCGAACCTGTGACCCTCTGATTAAAAGTCAGATGCTCTACCAACTGAGCTAACGGCTCGTACAAAGTGGTGCCGGCGAAAGGACTTGAACCCTCAACCTACTGATTACAAGTCAGTTGCTCTACCAGTTGAGCTACACCGGCAAGTGTAGAAAATATGGTGGAGGATGACGGGCTCGAACCGCCGACCCCCTGCTTGTAAGGCAGGTGCTCTCCCAGCTGAGCTAATCCTCCTGGGTATAATTTTTATCAATTCTGCATGATCTTATGTATAGAAATTTTCGATCTTTAGAAAAGAATTGCCCGGCGACGTCTTACTCTCACAGGAGGAAACCTCCAACTACCATCAGCGCTGAAGAGCTTAACTTCCGTGTTCGGTATGGGAACGGGTGTGACCTCTTCGCTATCGTCACCAGACTTGTCCTTTTAGCGGACATTTACAATTATAACACACGGCACTCAAAATGCAAGTGTTGTTTTTAACTTTTTTGAGTAAAATTATTCACTCAAAACTGGATAAAAGACATTGGGTTGTTCAAGTAACTGCTTCTGCTTTTCGTGTTGTCCAGCTAAATCGACCAGATGCTCGGGTCATAAGTCAGCTTGGCTGCGCGACAAAAACCGTCGCTTCGCTAATCTGTCTTATGCCTGTCGTATCTAGACGGTCGATTTAACTTTTCATTTTGTCCAGCTTCAGCAGCCAGATGCTCGGGCCATAAGTCAAAGCTGTTTCGTGGTAAAGAGCACCACTGCACATCTTCGCCTTATGCCTGCCGCATCTAAACGGCTGCTTCCGCTTTTCAATAATAGGTTAAGTCCTCGATCGATTAGTATCTGTCAGCTGCACACGTCGCCGTGCTTCCACCCCAGACCTATCCACCTCATCTTCTTTGAGGGATCTTACTTACTTGCGTAATGGGAAATCTCATCTTGAAGGGGGCTTCATGCTTAGATGCTTTCAGCATTTATCCCGTCCATACATAGCTACCCAGCGATGCCTTTGGCAAGACAACTGGTACACCAGCGGTATGTCCATCCCGGTCCTCTCGTACTAAGGACAGCTCTCCTCAAATTTCCTGCGCCCGCGACGGATAGGGACCGAACTGTCTCACGACGTTCTGAACCCAGCTCGCGTGCCGCTTTAATGGGCGAACAGCCCAACCCTTGGGACCGACTACAGCCCCAGGATGCGACGAGCCGACATCGAGGTGCCAAACCTCCCCGTCGATGTGGACTCTTGGGGGAGATAAGCCTGTTATCCCCGGGGTAGCTTTTATCCGTTGAGCGATGGCCCTTCCATGCGGAACCACCGGATCACTAAGCCCGTCTTTCGACCCTGCTCGACTTGTAGGTCTCGCAGTCAAGCTCCCTTATGCCTTTGCACTCTACGAATGATGTCCAACCATTCTGAGGGAACCTTTGGGCGCCTCCGTTACTCTTTAGGAGGCGACCGCCCCAGTCAAACTGTCCACCTGACACTGTCTCCTGCCCGGATCACGGGCATGGGTTAGAAGTCCAATACAGCCAGGGTAGTATCCCACCAATGCCTCCTCCGAAGCTGGCGCTCCGGAATCAAAGGCTCCTACCTATCCTGTACAGGCTGCACCGGAATTCAATATCAGGCTACAGTAAAGCTCCACGGGGTCTTTCCGTCCTGTCGCGGGTAATGCGCATCTTCACGCATATTATAATTTCACCGAGTCTCTCGTTGAGACAGTGCCCAGATCGTTACGCCTTTCGTGCGGGTCGGAACTTACCCGACAAGGAATTTCGCTACCTTAGGACCGTTATAGTTACGGCCGCCGTTTACTGGGGCTTCAATTCAGAGCTTCGCTTGCGCTAACCCCTCCTCTTAACCTTCCAGCACCGGGCAGGCGTCAGCCCCTATACGTCACCTTACGGTTTTGCAGAGACCTGTGTTTTTGCTAAACAGTCGCCTGGGCCTATTCACTGCGGCTCTCTCGGGCTATTCACCCTACCAGAGCACCCCTTCTCCCGAAGTTACGGGGTCATTTTGCCGAGTTCCTTAACGAGAGTTCTCTCGATCACCTTAGGATTCTCTCCTCGCCTACCTGTGTCGGTTTGCGGTACAGGCACCTCCCGCCTCGCTAGAGGCTTTTCTTGGCAGTGTGAAATCAGGGACTCTGGAGACAATTCTCCTCGCCATCACAGCCCAGCGTTAGATGAAAACGGGATTTTCCTCGTTTTCCGCCTCACTGCTTAGACACACAACCAA
>NZ_CP031230.1:2890000-2942500 GCF_003351785.1 Sporosarcina sp. PTS2304 | reverse complement strand
GTCTTCACCGACTGCATCCTGACGTACATATATCTGAATTTGACCGCCTAAGTCTTGAATATGCGCAAATCCGGCTTTACCTTTACCGCGCTTCGTCATAATACGACCAGCAATCGTTACTTCATGCTCTGTGTCATCTAGCTCTTCTTTTGATAACTCTCCATATTCTGCGGTAATCTCTTTCGTTAGGTGCGTTCGCTCGAAACGGGCACCGAACGGATCTAAACCACTTTCTCGTATATCATTCATCTTCTGGCGTCTCACCAAAAGTTGATCATTCATTTCCTCCAAATGGGACATTCCCTTTCACTCCTTCATACTTTAGCCCGCCATCTTCTCAGGACAAGCCGTCTGCAACTATTGTACACAAATTACCTCTCTAACAAAAGGGCAAACCATTATACACATGATTTTCACGTAAAAAAACTGCCCTTTATAAGAGCAGTTCAGTAATCAGTTCGGTTGCAAGAATTCCTCTACGCAAGCGACTTTCTTCCAAAGTACAATTCCTTCTTCTTTCAGAGCAGGTTGCTGTCGATACAATTCACCCGAAACCGGATTCTTCAATTCCGGGTTGATTTCTACTAAGGGAACAAGAACGAAAGCCCGCTCCGCCATACGCAAGTGCGGGATAATTAAGTGTTCCAATTGTATCTGGTCATTATTATATAGAAGAATATCTAAATCCACTGTACGCGGACCCCAACGAATTTTACGCATTCTACCGAGCTTATTCTCGATAAACTGACAGGCACTCAGCAGTTCTGTTGCTTCCAATGATGTTTCGAGCTCTACAGCAATATTTAAAAACTTTGCTTGTTCTGTCAATCCGACCGGCTCTGTCTCGTACACCGAAGATACATTTTTCACGTTAATAGCAGCATGCTCATGTAATAGGCGTACCGCTTGTATTAGATGTTCCAAGCGATTGCCGATATTCGAACCCATCGATAAATAGGCGGTATTCACACGAAGCGCCCCCTTGTAATTTCAACCGCCACAGACGCATAATGTCCGTGAATCGGCGGGTCCGGTTTAATCAGTACGACGCGGACACCATTCACCTTTTCGGCAAAGTCTGTCATAATCGTTCCTGCCACTGTTTCCGCGACAGTTTCAATTAAATGAACGGCCTCTCCTTCCACGATGTTTTTACACATCTCATAGACTTCGGCATAATTCATTGTTTTTGAAAGATCATCCGTTTGTCCCGCTTCCGCAAGATCAGTCGCCAATGAAACCGTCAACCGGAAACGTTGTCCTAATTTATTCTCTTCTGGCAGCGCACCGTGGTAACCGTAAAACTCCATATCATTCAAATGAATATAATCCATGAAATCCCTCCATTTTGTCGTTTACCCAGTGAAAACAGTTTTTTTAGTCAATACATCCATCATTTTGACCATGCGCGAGATTTCTTTCACATCATGCACACGCATAATATGACAACCGTGCTCAATTCCATAACACACTGTCGCCCCCGTTCCTTCAATGCGCTCTTCTACCGGCACATCTAGCACATTGCCAATCATTTTCTTGCGGGATGTACCTAGCAATACGGGATATCCAAGATCCGCTATTGCCGGTAATCCTTGCATAGCAAGAATGTTCTGCTCCGTATCTTTCGCAAAACCAATGCCAGGATCCAACCAAATCATGTCTTCACTCACACCGGCCCGCTTTGCAATCGCTATACTCTCTTGCAAATCTGCGACCACCGCATCCATAAACGGTAACTGGTACTCCCTATCTTCACGGTTATGCATTAAAACGATAGGAACACCATAGCGTGCTGCTACTTCCGCTATACCAGGTTCACGCTTCGCTCCCCATACGTCATTAATAATACTGGCTCCTGACTGTATCGCTTCTTCGGCTACAGCTGCTTTATAAGTGTCGATCGAGATGACACAGCCTAACTCTTTTGTTAATAGTTCAATAACAGGTATGACTCGTTCCAATTCTTCTTCTAATGATACCGGAGTATGCCCCGGTCGGGTAGACTCTCCACCAATATCAATAATCTTTGCACCATCTGCTAGCATTTGACGTGCATGCTTTAAAGCAAGGTCCAGCATACCGAACTTTCCGCCATCAGAAAAAGAATCTGGTGTGACATTTAAAATACCCATAATAACCGTTTCTTCCGCAAAGTTAATTGTCGTTTCACCAAATGTATAAGTCGTTCGTGCTTTTTCCAGTTCCATTACTAGTCACTCACTTTCATTTGACTACTGGCTTGTTGATAGTCTGCCAGCAGGTGTCGGTAGATCGGTCCTTTATTGCCTAAAAAAACTGTCTCTCCTACAGCACGAATTGGCACAAGTTCTTGGATTGCGTTTGTGATAAATACTTCTTGTGCAGATTCTAGATGCAGCTTTAAAAAATGACCTTCTCGGACAGTGTATCCTGCGTCATTCGCCAATCGAATAACAAATGCGCGCGTAGTTCCGGGCAAAATCCCTGTGTCCAGCGAAGGAGTATACAGTATATTTTCTTTCGCCCAAAATATATTGGACGTGATGCCCTCCGCTATAAAGCCTTCTGCGGTAACGAAAAAACCCTCCGTCTTTTGTAACGATGGTAATTCTAAACGACCTTTTACGTTATTCGCATATTGATGGGACTTATGACGAATCGAACTTTCCGGTTCATTGCGCGTAGTCCGCAGCCAGACACCTTCTTTTTCAGTATGAGGGACTGCTACGTGAAGCGGCTTTTGAAAGATGATTATTTCCGGATGTTCGTAATAAGCAGGCGCTAACCCGATATCATGAATTCCAGCCGAAACATTTAACCGGAAGTAACCGTCTTCACTTCCATTCGTTACGTATAGCGAATGTATCGCTTGACGAATGTCTTCATCATTGTACGGTAACGAAATTCGAAATTCTGATAGTGCTTCTCTCAATCGAATCATATGCGCTTCAAAGAGGAAAACTTCCCCTTTATATGTGCGAAATGTTTCAAAAAAACCAAGACCATATAAAAATCCATGATCATAAGGAGATATTCGTAACTCATCAGCAGGCAGTTGCTTTCCATTCATCCAGCAAATCATTGGAACTGACCTTCTTTTGCTACCTGTTCCGCCATTTCTTTCGCTTGCCACAACGCTTTCGCCTTATTTAACGATTCTTGATATTCTGCGGCCGGATCGGATTCAGGGACCAGACCAGCTCCAGCCTGAATATGCGCTATGCCGTTTTGAATATACGCTGTGCGGATTGTAATATTCAGCTCCATATTCCCATCAAATCCAATCCAGCCGATAGAGCCTGTATACAACCCCCTACGCGTTGGTTCTAATTCTTCTATGATTTCCATTGTCCGTAACTTCGGATCTCCGGTAATGGATCCTCCCGGAAATACACCACGAATAATTTCTGCATGATTCTGCGTTGCAGCAGTTCCGCGGACATTCGATACTAAATGCATCACATGAGAATACTTTTCAACGACCATAAATTCGTCTACTTCGACTGTCCCTGGTTCACAAATACCTTCAAAATCTGCACACTCCAAGTCCACCAGCATTTTATGTTCCCCTTTTTCCTTTGTATTGGAAATGAGTTCATCTTGCAATGCTCGATCCTCCACTTCAGTTACTCCGCGCTTGCGTGTTCCACCGATCGGCCGCGTGCTCAATTCATTGCCGCGTTTTTTCAGCAACAGTTCCGGCGATCCAGAAACGACTTCAAAATCCGGCGTCATCATATATGCCATGTAAGGTGAAGGATTAAACGAACGTAAAGCTTCATACATGAGTAAAGAAGGTGCTTGTAACGGCTTAGATTGACGGACTGACAGATTTACTTGGACAACTTCTCCTTGCGCGATGTATTGTTGTACATCCCGCACCATCTGTTCAAATTGCTCTCCTGTAACCGAGACAGCTAAATCTTCTTCTGTCACTTCTACATCTATCGCTTGTCCTGCACTAAACTTTCTCGCATCTAGACCTTCTGTAACAGCCGTCGTCCATTGGTCATGCAACGTGGCTAATGAAGATTGCTTCTCCGGCAATGCCATAAAGTATACGTTGTCACTCTGAACGTCCAGCACTGCCCATTGATCAAATAAATAAAAGTACGTATCTGGTGTTGATAGATCATTAGTGGCAAGTATAGGCAACGTTTCGTATCGTCTGATATAATCGTAGCTAATCATTCCGAGCGCTCCCCCTTGGAAAGTGGGCAAATTCTCGATATGCGTTAGATTATACGATGATAATATGTCAGTTAATACAGCAATTGGATCACCCGCACGTACTTCCTGCTTTCCGTCACGCCACTCTACTACAGTATCTGGACCTTTCGCTTGTGCAGTAATTAGCGGATCAAATCCTGCAATACACATTTCTCCGCCACGACCACTTTCGAGTAGAATGTGTCGGTTCTCTCGTCTAGCAAGGTGTTGATACGCATAAAAGAATTCATCTTTCGTCATTGGTGCCGTCTGGTAAGCAATTGTTTTCATGATGTTCCCCCTTGAATGTCTTTAATCCATCTCATTTACTATTTGTTAGTGATTCTTTTAGCAGTTTATCGTCTAAAGGGAACATCATCTTATCTTTTATTACCCCTTCTTCATTGATAATGTAAGTTGTGGGATATACTTTCACTAAGTACGCTTTCATAACTTCAGACTGTTTATCTAACAAAATAGGAAATGATAGTTGATATTCTTCAACGAATTCCTCAGCGCTTTGTTGTTTGTTCTTCTCGGTCTTCGTCATATTGACGGCAAGTATTTCAACATTGTCTGCTTCGCTTTGCTCTGTATAATACGTTTGCATATGCGGCATTTCCGAGCGGCAAGGCGGACACCAAGATGCCCAGAAATTAAGCAATACCGTTTTTCCGCGATAGTCGGATAATTTAACAGTCTTTCCATCAAGCGTCGTCAATTCAAAGTCTGGTGCGAGATCTCCTTGGTCTAGACCCGTTTCTTCGGCAGATGATGCTACTTGCCAATCTTCAGGAAGCCGTTCTACTTCATCCTTCGGCATATCTTCCATCATCGCACTTTCATAACCGTCCATTCCATCAGTTTCTTTTTTGATCTCTCGGTTAGTTAAAATGATAACGGTAACCATCGCAATGATAATCAAAGCAGAGACTAATAAGCCCCATTTTTTCTTCACAGTAAGCCTCCCCAAACACTTTTTATTTTTGTATTCTTATGTATAGCAAGCAATCGTGCTTCGTGTTAATTATACAGAATTGCACTGCATGATAAAAGCGTAGAGATTCTTACATATTTGTAAGCGCTATGAATAAAGTAGAAAAAAAGGATCATCACAGAAAATCAGACGCACTGATTTTCCGGACAACCCTTTCTAAGCTACTGATCTCACTTATTTTATTCTTCGTCAAACTGATAAAGCGGAGTGCTTAAGTAACGTTCCCCATTGGACGGAATAATCGCTACTACTTTCTTGCCTTTACCTAGCTTCTTGGCTACTTGAAGTGCTGCTGAAATCGCCGCGCCGGAAGACACGCCACCTAAAATTCCTTCCTCACGCGCTGCACGTCGAGCGACATCATACGCGTCATCATTAGAAATTTGAATGATTTCATCGTAAATGTCTGTATTCAATACTTTCGGAACAAAACCTGCGCCAATTCCTTGAATCTTATGCGGTCCTGGTTTGCCGCCTGATAATACTGCAGAATCTTCCGGCTCAACTGCTACAATTTTGATGTCAGGGAAACGTTCTCTTAGTACACCACCAGCACCCGTAATAGTACCGCCAGTTCCGATTCCTGCGATAAATGCATCTACACGGTCAAGAGCATCCGCAATTTCAGGTCCTGTCGTTAAACGGTGGACTTCTGGATTTGCTTCATTATTGAATTGTTGTGGTAAGAACCAACCATTTTGCGATGATAGTTCTTCCGCTTTACCAATTGCACCTTTCATACCTTCCGCTCCCGGCGTCAAGACCAGCTCTGCACCATAAGCGCGCAATAAATTACGTCGCTCCAGGCTCATCGTATCAGGCATAACGAGAACAGCCTTATATCCTTTAGCAGCGGCAATCATTGCCAAACCAATTCCTGTATTACCACTCGTCGGTTCAATTATGGTACTGCCTTCTTGTAAATTACCGTCTTTCTCAGCTGCTTCGATCATAGCAAGTGCAATACGATCTTTTACACTAGAACCAGGGTTAAAGAACTCTAATTTCAAATAAACATCCGCATCTTCCGATCCTGTTAAACGATTCAATTTTACTAGTGGTGTGTTTCCTACTAAATCAACGACTGAATTTCCAACTCTACTCATATATAATCCGCTCCTAATACCTAGTATTTTTATATGTTTTATTGACTTAATAATACTACCTTCTTTTTCAATTGTCAAATAAATTATTTAGAATTGTTTAGTTCGTGTTCGTCCAGAAGTTAGGGTGGCGGAAGTGACTTCTCCTTTGCGGTGCAGAAAAGTTGTGTACGTGCTAGGATTCTCCCGAGAGAAACCGGACGCTTTCCTGAGGGGGCGCGGCGGACTCGCCAGAAGTGCATTGGCGATTACGCCTGTCGTCCTGATCCTCCAGGAGTCGCCGGTTCTTCCGGGAGAATCCTTGAGTTTGTGTTCGTAAGTCAGTCTGTGTTCGTCCAGAAATGAAGGATGGCAAATTACGCTTCCTGAACAGTGTAGATAAAGCTTTAGATTGCCTGACGAATTTGTATAGAGTCATTTCTTTTTCCACTCAGTTCATCGAAACAGTCATAGTAGCCAGCAACACTTCACCGCTTTTTAACTTCAAAAACGATCGCATTGTATCAGACAAGTCTACTTGGTTTTCACTACCTATAAAGAGTGATCAACCTGTCTTGCACACACAAAGTACGGCTTGGAGCTTACAGACGATCGACTCCGGGAGGCTCAGGAAAAGCCGTAGCGAAGGACGGCTTTTGCGAGTGAAGTGAAGCGCAGCGAGAAGGAGCACATCTTTGCATTTGACAGGTGTAACTCGCAGCGCTTGACGGTCCACCGCGTCCCCTCCGGAAAGCGTATCGTCTGGAAGCGCAAGCCGCAAGACTCTCTAAGTCAGCTTCTCTCCATCCACTCGTCATAGTCACTGTATCCGACATTCCAAAGTTACTAGCTCATATAAAACGAAACACCCGCCACATCACTTGTCTTTGGCGGGTGAATCATGGTGACCTTAATCTTCTGCCGAAGACATATTGTCTATAAATTGTTGTAGATCTTCTTCTGAGTATTGATATGTTTCCAAACAGAAGTGACATTGCGCTTCTGCCCCGTGATCTTCATCAATCATTGCTTGTACTTCCTGTTGTCCAAGAGACTGAATGGCATTTCCGAAACGTTCTCGAGAACATTCACATTCGAATCTCACATCCGTAGTACCAAGGAACTCCATGTTTTCTTCTCCCAAAACTTCGATTAACACTTCTTCCGGTGTCAACCCTTGATCAATCAACGTAGATATTGGAGTAACATTCGAAAGCTTCTTCTCTAAATGCGTAATAGTTTCATCAGTCGCTCCTGGCATCACCTGTAAAATAAATCCGCCTGAAGCTTTAACTGTATTATCGGGATTTACTAATACACCGAGGGCAACAGCAGACGGGATTTGTTCAGAAACAACGAAATACTGCGTAAAGTCTTCTGCTATTTCCCCGGAAATAAGCGGCACTTGACCAGTGAAGTAATCTTTTAGTCCGAGATCCTTAATAATGGAAAGAGTCCCTTCTGTGCCCACTACTCCTCTTACATCCAATTTATTTTGATCATTGAGTGGGACATGCGTTTGAGGATTTGTCGCATATCCCCGTACATTCCCTCTTGCATCGGCATCTACGACCATTGGACCTAAAGAACCATCACCTTGAATCTTAACCGTTAATTTATCTTCACCTTTTAACATGGAACCCATCATAACAGTTGCTGAAATTGTACGACCCAGTGCCGCTGTAGCAGTTGGCCACATATGGTGACGGCGTTGAACTTCTCCTACTGTTTCTGTTGAACGTACTGCATACGCGCGAATACCTCCATCAAAGGCAAGCGCTTTTACTAAATAATCCGTTGACATCTTTATTCACTCCTCTTATTGATTTCTTTCGTATATTAAATGTAATCCTTTTAGCGTCAAGTAGTTATCCACGATATCAATCACATTGGTTTCAGAAGATATTAATTCCGCTAAGCCGCCTGTTGCGATAACGGTCGGCTCAACTGCAGCATCTACCTTCATACGGTTGACGATACCTTCAACCTGTCCTACATAGCCGAACACTATACCTGACTGCATAGCTGCTACTGTATTTTTACCTACTACATGATCAGGGCGTGTAAGTTGGACTCTCGGCAATTTTGACGCACGGTCAAATAATGCTTCCATGGAAATATTAATACCCGGAGCAATGGCGCCTCCCATATATTCACCATGTTCATTGACGTAGCAATATGTCGTTGCTGTTCCGAAATCTACAATGATCAGCGGGCTGCCATACTCGCGAATAGCTGCTACTGCGTTAACTATTCTATCAGCGCCGACTTCACGAGGATTTTCATACTTAATATTCAATCCTGTTTTCACGCCAGGTCCCACGATCATAGGTTTCTGATTGAAGTATTTTTTACACATTTGCTCCAAAGGGAACATGACCGGCGGAACGACTGAAGAAATGATGATTCCTGTAATATCATCGAATGAAAGACCTACATGTTGAAACATCGCTTTTACTTGCATAGCGTATTCATCTTCTGTTTTATGACGATACGTTTCCATTCGCCAATGATAAGTTAATTTGTCCCCTTCATATACGCCTAATACAATATTGGTATTCCCTGTATCTAATACTAACAGCATAATTATTTTCCCCTCTTGCTTCAGACTTTTTCCCACACATCATACCATAATTCAGTTCCAACATGCCGTTGATTTGCGCTATGAACAAAAACAGCCGACTGTCATATACAGTCGGCTGTTTGCACACTTAGTCTCTGCGTTCTTCATCGATGGACGGGAGTGTTTTATCTCCCGTGCCACGTTCACTTGGTAAGTCTCCTATCGACGGATCATTTGGTGCACCCGTAATGTCTGGAGTGGTATTCTGTGTTGTTTCAGTCACTGCCGGAGTTTCCTCTTTCGTTTCATCCACAATATTATCCAAATTTTCATAAGGACGATCTGGTAGGACACCGTGATCTTTCAAGTGATTGATCTGTTCCGCATCAAGTGTTTCCACTTCTAATAAAGTCGTTGCGATTAAATCTAATAAATCTCTTTGCTCTGTCAAAATCTGTTTTGTCCGGTCATATTGTTCTTTTATAATTCGCTGCATTTCCTGATCGATTTCGTATGCAATCGACTCAGAATAGTTCTGCTCCGAATTAAAGTCGCGACCTAGGAATACTTGACCACCTTGAGACTGACCAAACTGCATCGGTCCAAGCTTATCACTCATTCCATATTCAGTTACCATAGAACGTGCGATTCCAGTAGCACGCTGGAAGTCATTGTGAGCACCTGTTGACACTTCACCAAGCACTACTTCTTCCGCTACACGTCCACCTAATAGACCCGCAATTTTGTCTAGGAGTTCCGGCTTCGTCATGAAGTAGCGATCTTCTTTTGGTAGCATAACGGCATAACCGCCTGCTTGCCCACGTGGTACGATCGTTACTTTATGAACGATTTCCGCATCATCAAGCATCAATCCAACGACTACGTGACCCGCTTCGTGGAAGGCAACGATATTTCGTTCTTTTTTCGATATGACACGCGATGTTTTAGCAGGTCCCGCAATAACGCGATCTGTTGCTTCATCGATATCAGCCATGTCGATTTTCTTTTTACTGCGTCTAGCGGCTACTAGTGCTGCTTCGTTCAATAAGTTCTCAAGATCCGCACCGGAGAATCCAGGTGTCCGTTGAGCAAGAGCTGTCATATCGACCGAATCATCTAGCGGCTTATTACGCGCATGTACTTTCAACACAGCTTCTCTTCCTTTTACATCTGGACGACCAACCGTAATTTGACGGTCAAAACGTCCTGGACGAAGAAGTGCTGGGTCTAGTATGTCTGGGCGGTTTGTAGCGGCAACGATAATAATTCCTTCGTTTCCTTCAAATCCATCCATTTCTACTAGTAACTGATTCAATGTTTGTTCACGCTCATCGTGACCTCCACCTAAACCAGCCCCACGCTGACGTCCAACCGCGTCAATTTCATCGATAAAGATAATACATGGTGCGTTTTTCTTAGCATTCTCGAACAAATCACGTACACGAGAAGCACCGACACCTACGAACATCTCGACAAAGTCAGAACCCGAAATCGAGAAGAATGGTACGCCTGCTTCACCTGCAACTGCACGTGCAAGCAACGTTTTACCAGTACCTGGTGGTCCAACTAGCAAGATCCCTTTTGGAATTCGTGCGCCAAGTTCTACAAATTTGCTGGCATCTTTCAAGAAGTCCACGACCTCTTCCAGCTCAGCCTTTTCTTCATCTGCCCCTGCAACATCATTAAAACGTACTTTCTTTCGATCATCCGTTTGTAATTTCGCCTTGCTCTTTCCGAAGTTCATCACTCGGCCGCCACCGCCGCCTTGTGATTGGTTCAGTAAGAAGAAGAAAAGGATAATAATGATAATGAACGGTACAAGTCCTGTAAAGAAGGATACCCACGCACTTGTTTCTTTCGGAGGTAAGATTTCAATTTCAGTCTTTGTTGTTTTGACAATTTCACCGATATTGTCCATGTCATTCATCGGAATGTTCGTTACGAATGTTTCACCTTTTTTGTAACCTTGCATTTCACCTTTTACTTCATACACAAGCTGTAGAGGTTGAAAAGTAACATTTTCAACTTTTCCAGTCTCTAAGGCTGTGACGAATTCATCATACCGAATAGGTTTCATCTTCGGATTTGGATTATTTAGCGAACTGAAAATCCCCATTATTGCAAGGAAAATCAATCCATATAAAAGAAAGTATCGAAGTATTCGATTCATCCCAAGCCTCCTCATCTCATTCAACAGCAATTATATAGAAAACTATTGTAAATTTTAACATAGATTAACACAACTCTACAAAGAAAATGCCTTAGGGAAAAAAGCCTTCAGACTGATTTTTATCTGCTCAGCCAGAAAGCGTTAAAAAGAGTAAATTTCTTTTTTAAGTACGCCGATATAAGGTAAGTTACGATATTTTTCAGCATAGTCGAGTCCGTAGCCTACAACAAATGCGTCTGGCACGTCAAATCCTACGTAATCTGCTTTCAAATCCACTTTGCGTCCAGTCGGCTTGTCAAGAAGTGTGACAATTTTAATGGAGTTCGCTTTTCGATACTTAAATAGTTCCACTAAGTAGTTTAATGTTTTTCCGCTGTCAATAATATCTTCAATTATTAATACATCGCGGCCTTCTACACTCGTATTTAGATCTTTAACAATTTTAACTTCACCTGAAGAGACAGTTGCATTACCATAACTTGATACATCCATGAAATCGAGCTCAATATATGTATCGATTCGTTTGATCAAATCACTCATGAACGGTAAAGCGCCTTTTAACACCCCTACCGCTAAAGGAAATTTCTCGCGATACTCTTCTGTCAGTGTCGCTCCGAGCTCTAGAACTTTTTCTTGAAGTTCCTCTTCTGTAATTAAAACTTGCTCAATGTCTTGTGCGATCATCGGCTCGCCCCCTCCAATTTATCTATCTTTTTCACGCGTAATCCATATGTATGACTCGCCTTCTGACCGGTGATAGGAAAACATCTCGCCATACCGCACACCTGGCACCGCACATACGACACCGCTTGCCGTTGTAATAACTGCTTGCTGCTTTCTTTGCGACATTCCTACTTTTTCATCAATTAATACCCGCGATACGCGCTTGGCTTGAGACATGCCTTTTAACTGGATACGATCACCGGGTTGCCATAATCTCACAGACAATGGCAGTTCGTCAGCTGGTAATTGAAAGTATTTGATGTCATGCGAAGGGTAGAAGGTTTCGATTACATCTGCATCAGCTTGTTGCCAATAAAATTGAATACTCCCCCACGTATGCCACATTCCTTTTTCAAGAATGAGTGGACTGAGGGCTTTCGTATTCATATCCTTTTTCGTAATTAGCAGTTTATCATATTCCCTAACAAACTGATAGCCATTTGCCACGTCAACCGTTACATTCCCTGCTGGATTTTCAATATGTTGTAACAGTTCATCCACTACTGTGGAACGTTGCTCAACTTTCTCAATCTCAGGGCTTGGAAGACAACTTAATAGTAGTTGAATCACACGCTTTTGTAAAGCTTTGGGTATAGCAAGAAACGCCTCCCGATCAAAAGAAGGAAGCTGTTCTTTAGTATAAGTTACAATCTGTTGCCAATGTTCTGTTGCCAATTGCCTTAAAAATTCCTCATCTGCTTGGCGCTGTACAGTTTGTCTAACAGTACTGCTGGCGATCGAAGGATTTTCCGCTGTCAACAGAGGAACTACTTGATGGCGCATACGATTGCGTAAATAGTCATCCCGTTCATTGCTGGGATCTTCTCGAAACTTCAATGTATAATAATCAGCATATGCGTACAGCTCGCTCTTCTTTAAAGGAAGGAAGGGGCGAACAACATTCCCAATAGACAAAGCGCGCTGCAGCGGCATGCCGTTTAGTGATTGGCTCTTACTTAATTGAATGAGTATGGTCTCTAATTGATCTTCTGCATGATGCCCCGTCGCAAGAACTGTATATTTATCCGCTTGCATAATTCTCTTAAAACAATCGTAACGTTCTTCTCGGCACAACAGTTGCACATTACCGCCACTGCGTTCCAAAATGGTCGGAATAGGAACAGCTTCCGAGTAAAAAGGTAATCGGAATTTATTACAAAGTTCTTTTACTACATAAGCATCTTCTGCTGATTCCTGCCCTCTAAGCATGTGATCTATATGCACCGCACCTACTTCTATATCCAACAACTGGCGGTGATTGGCTAAAAAGTGAAGTAGCGATATGGAATCGACCCCACCCGAACATGCTACTAACACACGGGAGCTGGGAGGGATCAATCGGTACCTTTCGATAAACTTCAAAACTTCTTGTTGCAAACGTTTCATGATCCATCTCCCTCCTCCCCTAATTCTACCACTCTTTTAACTAGAACTGACTTTAGACTTCTTATTTGTCTTTGACCATTTAGGAACGATATGATCCACTTTCATCACCAATACCGTTCGATCATCATCTACTGTTTCAAATACACGTTCCATTTCCATCATGACCTGATCGGCAATCGTGTGGCAATCCATTTCTTTAAATCGGTCAATCGTTTGATGCATGACATCTTCTTGTACTTCCAATTGTAATTCCCCGTTAAATATACCATCTGTCATCATGACTATAATATCGCCTGATTTTAATTGTTCGTTCTTTGCTTCTATTGAAAAGGATGGCAAAAATCCAAATGGAACGGTTTTACTGTCTAGACGTATACATTCATCTCCCCTTTTTATATACGTACTCATCGAACCTGCTTTCCAAGACCACAGCCGACCGTCTTGAAGATCGATCAAGGCTAAATCCAATGTTGCATACATATCGTCTAATCCATTCAAGGCCATCATATAATGTAAAGTATGAATCGCTGTTTC
This sequence comes from Sporosarcina sp. PTS2304, assembly GCF_003351785.1. GTDB lineage: Bacteria > Bacillota > Bacilli > Bacillales_A > Planococcaceae > Sporosarcina. Next base: position 2,928,857 of record NZ_CP031230.1, on the reverse strand, counting down.
TGGATCCATCTTCTGACCTAAACACTCGCGCATCAGTCGGATTACTTTTCGGCTTTCATGGTAGGCGTTAATATCTTGCCCCATTCCGTCCGAAAGTAAAACAGCTGATAATCCATCATGAATTTTGAACACTTCATACGCATCTCCGCCTTGGAATGCACCTCTTCCCGTCGTTGTCACAATATCATAATCCAATGAGAAACGAACAGCTGAACTGAATGTTAACTGCACATGCGGGAACGGGAACGGCTGGTAGGTAGACTTCGATATATAAATAGGTTCTTCATACATTTGTTCCAATACAGGTACGATTAAATACTCTCCGACTGTCGTTTCTGCTTCGAAGTCCGCCTTTTTCTCTGGAACCGAGACTACTACCCTACAAGATCCACGCTCTTCTGATAATATGTCAATTTGAAAAAACTCTACTCCTTGGACTTGTAGCCGATTAGCCAATTCTTCCTCGGCCATTTTATACGTCGTTAAATCTTCTTTCACCTCTCGCATCACTTTTTCAATATGCATACTCATATCTCGCAGTTGTAGCGCCAACATTTTTCGACCGTGCTGGAGTTGTCCCATAAGTAGACGATTCGTTCCATGTTCCTCCAACTCATTAATAAGACCTTTAAACCGCAGACACTTAAACTTCATCCTCTCTTCTACTCGCACACGTGCAGCTTTTTTTGTCGCTGAATACGTAGACTCCCATTCCCCGATTAACTCTCCAATTCCGTCTTCTTCGCTTTCCCAGCACTTCCTATAACGGAAACAAGATTGGCAAATAGACGGCACCTCAACAGTGGCTGCAGCCTCATCCTCCGGTGTCAGACGATTACTCACTAATGTCGACATAAAATGGGCAAACTGCTGAAACTCCTCTAATTGTCCATCCAGTTTATCAGCCAACCATTGCTGTCTTTTTTCAGAAATCCCTTCCTGTTTAGGCAACAACACTTGACGAATACGATTCATCTTTTGTGTCGGAATAAACAAAAACAATAACGATGCGATCCCTATAGTAGAAAAGTGAACAGTATCTAGTGGAAGCGTAGCATCATACAGCAAGAAGAAAACTGACACGAACACACTTCCCGTAATAACGCCAACCTTTCCGAACCGTTTCAGACCTCCTGCCATCAGTCCAGTAATTCCGTATAAAGCCATCATGCCGGTAAACGCTAAATCCGACACACCTATAATAAGCGCGATGATCATGCCGACTGTCGTAGCAAACGGCACACCCCCTACCATGGCGGCTACGTAGATCGCAAGAAAAAGAAATACGCCCGCCACGGATACATAGCCAATTTGTACTCCTCCCATTCCTGTCGTGGCCAGCGCTCCTACTATACACATTGCGCTAACTTGCTCTGGATTCCACGGACCATATAATAGCCTATCTATAGAAGGAAACGCCAATAACATGAAGATTGTCATGAAAAGTGCGAGCAGTGCTTCAAGTCCAATGGATAATTGGACAGCCACAGGTAACCTTTCACTATATTGTATTAGTTGCCATACGATTTGCGGTAAAATCATACTGGCTGCCACAGCGACTGGAATAGACTTTTTCATCACGGGTATTTTAATGGCTGTGTGAAATAGCAATAATTGCGTCAGATGGATCACTGCTTGTCCCATCCCTAAAAAAGAACTTCCTATCATTCCACCTATAAAAACATAAATCATATGTTGACGATACCTCATACTTGCTAATGCCCAAATCGGTAAAAAGAACGGAACTGCCATGTCGAATACTACTGCTTGCGATAGAAAGAACGATCCGACTAAGAAAAGAATTGCTGTCAATATATAGACTTTACGGTTGATCAGCCACTGCCATGGTTCTCTGATTTGTTGGCCAAATGGTCTTTCGATATTATCAATCATCTTCATTTCCCATACCCCCTATGTTCTCTTACTAGCAACTATACATGGGGGTCTGAAGAAATTTTGTCTGTTTGTGACAGGCTACCCTTAAAACATTTCGACGTATTCCGTATGTTTTTTCTTTTTACAAAAGATAGTTGACACTTTCTGATTTCCCTTGTATGATAGAAGACGTTGCGTTTGAAAAGTTCTTGTTTCACCGCACAGCTAGTATTCATGGCGGCGTAGCTCAGCTGGCTAGAGCGTCCGGTTCATACCCGTAAGGTCGTGGGTTCGACTCCCTCCGCCGCTATATAATAAAACTCCTCCGCTCAGGCGAAGGAGTTTTTTGTTTTGCCTATAAAAAAAGCGTATGATCAACAACTGTTGATCATACGCTTTACTAACTTAAGACAGTTGAAACAGTCAGCAAGTTATCCTCTTCTAGCGCCACGGCCGCCACGTTTAGACTCCGTTGCTCTCTTTAAAGTAGTTAAACGTTCTTCGCTGTCTTTCATGAATTTCGCCATTTTTTGCTCGAAATTCTCTGGACGTTCAAAGCTCGGCTTGCTGCCTGGACGAGGTCTTTGCGGACGCTGTGGACGTTGCGGACGTTCTGACTCTGGCTTTGCCTTACGGATGGAAAGACCGATTTTACCGTCAGATCCCACATTCATAACTTTTACTTCAACCATATCGCCAACTTTTAAATGGTCATTTATATCTTTGACGTAATTGTCAGCTACTTCACTAATATGGACTAATCCTGTGGATCCGCTTGGCAATTCAACAAATGCCCCAAAATTTGTGATCCCGGTTACTTTACCCTCTAACTTGCTGCCTACTTCAATTGACATAAAAAAAATGCTCCTCCTTAAGTTTTAAGCGGCTCGTAAGCCTATCAACCATATTGGCAGTGCCTGTATTTTACAAGCTCCTACTTATATTATAGCCAACAAAAAAAGAGTGTCAACATGACTACTCTTTTCTCATCTCTTTTTCTGACTCTTTTTTCTTGTCAGGAATAGAAAAAATGATCTCGTTGGATTCAGAAAGGAAATATTCTTTACGCGCTAATTTTGCAATATATTCATCATCATCCAACATAGTCAATTGCATATTTAACTGTTCTTGTTGTGCTTGCAAATCCTTTAGTGTAGCCATTGCTTCCAATTTTTCTTGCTCTTTCACAGCCAATAATTCTTTCTGACCTTCATTCATATTGAATAAACTTCCGGCTACAATACAGACGATTACAGCGAACACTGCCAGGCGATTTCGCAAACGTATTTTTTGCGCCTTTTTTAAATATTCTTTTTTCTGCATGGAGCGCACATAGTCATTATCGATTGCTGTAACTTTCTCTGTTGACTGCTTCTGTGTTTTTTTCATGGCGCACACACCTTTCTGACTTGTTTCTACTATTGTTCTTTATTATATAGTAGTCTGTATTTGTTTTGAAGGAATTTACGACTATTCTTATAGAATAAGACGAATGGCGCTAGAATAAGTGACAAAATATAGACAATGACTCGAATCATTCTTCGAATCACTAACAAAACTAGAAGTATGATATACCAAATGGGACGGATCACTACTATCAGCACCACTCTACCAATCATGCGGAATGGATAATGAAATATAGCGACGTACAATAACATCCCACTAATTTGTGCGACGGGGTCATACATTCTCCAGGCCCCACCGCGTACTAGTATTAGTATCCAAAATGCACTTATCCCCAAAAGAATCCAAACGCCTAACTCAAACCAGAAAGCTCGGCGCCGGATAACAGAACGCTTATCGCACGCAGCGACAACCGTTCCGAAAATATCCATAATCACTCCAGCAAAAATGCCTGTCCCGATCATCGCAAGTAAACTGAAGAACTGGACGGATAGGCTCATCCGAATAATTTATGGAGAAAATTGCGTGAACCGGACTCTTCTTCATCGTATTGTAGCGTTTGGACAGAGCCTTCTAATGTCAGCAAGCCCTTGTCCACATCTAAATGAACAATACGCAATTCCTCCCCACGAATTTGTAGAATTCCTTGAGATGTTCTGACTAGAAATTCTTCTTGATCGAAACGGTCAATCGTTTTTACGGAAGTAAGATCCATTCTTTTGCGATTGCGCATCGTGACTACATGATCTCCTGATGGGATAGTGTACGTTGAATTTTCAGTTTGCATTTGCATATGCGTCCCCCTTCTCTAGTGCGTTCCCCATATCTTATGCACGGACTTGGGCAAACATGACAAGCAATAAAGAGTAACAGGAACGAAATCAGAAGAGGGCTATAACAGAAATTCAGTACTGTCTGATTTTCCGTCATAGCCCTTCACCCAGTCATCTGTTGGCTAGTAGAGATACCGACAGATGAATTACGGTTTCCGGATGATTGGAATTCAAAGGACGAGGATATTAGTCTTCATCGTCCATAAATTCAGGTTCTACTTTTTCAAGGCGTTCTTCACTTAGGATCGTATACATCGCAGCGGCATCTTCTTTTTTTGTAGAAGCTTTTAGTTCATTAACTTTCGCTGTAACGATTTTTTGACCAAAACGAATAGCTAGTTCGTCCGTTGGTTTCACGTCAGACGAAGCTTTCGCTATCTTTCCATTTATAGTGATTCGCCCTTGATCTGCTACTTGCTTGGCTAATGTACGGCGCTTGATCAGCCGCGACACTTTCAAAAATTTATCTAGTCTCATTAGATTCTTCCTCTCGTTTGGCTTGCTGCCAGAATTGTTCAAGTTGTTCTAAACTATAGCTTGAAAAATCTCCAGTTCCTTGCTTTACGCATTGTTCTACATACGTAAAACGTGACTTAAACTTTTCATTTGTATGCCACATCGCTTCTTCCGGTGAAATTTTCAAAAACCTGGCAATGTTGACAATGGTGAATAGAACGTCGCCTAATTCATCCAGTTGACTAGTGGTTCCACCGTGGCGGACTTCCTCTTGAAATTCAAGCCATTCTTCTTGAAACTTTTCGAACGCCCCTTCAATGGTAGGCCAGTCAAATCCAACCTTGGCTGCTGTCTTCTGATAATTGTACGATGTTAGTAAAGATGAAGCATAGCGTTCCTGACCTTCGAGCAATGAGTCTCGCTTTGGCTTTTCTGCATCTTTTATCGCTTGCCAATTTGTCAGTACTTCCATCGTTGTATCGGCTGTCGTCTTACCGAAGACGTGCGGATGGCGGCGGATCATTTTCTCGCTCACTGTTTCAAGCACGTCTTCTATTGAGAAGTAGCCATTGTCTTCACCAATTTGTGCATGCAAAAAGACTTGTAATAAAACATCTCCGAGCTCTTCAATAATCGCTTCATCGTCTTCTTCATCAATTGCCTGAACTAATTCAAATGCTTCTTCGATTACATAACGCTTCAGCGTCTCATGTGTCTGCTCACGATCCCATGGGCAACCATCCGGTGCACGTAAAGTAGCTATGATTTCACGGAATGAACTCCATTCTTTCAAGCGCTGGTTCCGTTTCGCCAAAGGTGGTACGTAAATGGTCGTTAGATTGTTTAATGATACAATGCGATCCAGTTCAAAAAGTGCCACACTCGTTAACTTTTCTTCAGCAGAACCAGCGGCTGTCACAATCGTCACCTCATGCTCGTCAGGATATTTCTCCATCAATGTTAGCTTCACGTCAGAAGCCACGAATGCGTCATAGACTTGTCCGATCAACACATGCTGATCCATTCGAATATCGTCACGCTTTACGTCCGTTCCATCGAGCAGCTGGAATCCCTCGATTGGATCTATGCGCAATGCAGTGAATATTGGATCCAAGAAACTGCTGCCGCCTGCCAAGTGCAATTCAATTTCTCCTGCCCGTTCTTTTTCAATCAACAGCTGGACTGTTCGTTCAGCTACTAGCGGATGTCCCGGCACAGCATATGTAACGTGTTGTTCTGTGCTCATTTCAAGCAACTTCTCTACTATGCCTTTGTAGACATCCTCAAACGCATCATTTGCTTCGTATAGTACGTCAAAGCTATCCATTTGGATTCCCTCCGCGCGCAATTCAGGTACAACTGGATGCTCTTCTGTACGGATGACAAGACATTCAGCTTGCTTCAATAATCTGTATACACCTAGCGGCAACTGTTGTAAGTCGCCTGCGCCTAATCCAATGACAGTGATTTTTCTCACATAATTCACCTTCTATTTTTAGTTAGCCATAGTTGGACAATTGCCAAACGTTTTCCGAACGGCAATAAGTACCACTCTCGTTCCTTCATTATACGTGATTTCAAGACGACGAAAAGAAATATGATTGCCCCTATAGTGACTGCAGTCATTGCTATAGCTGTTGCACGTAAACGAGGAGAGAAACTTGCAAATACCCAGTGATCTGCCACTATCATCCATGGGATCAGCACTGCCGCCATAGCACTTCCCGCAAACAATAAGACGTTGTAAAAGCGACTAGGGGCCAATGGTGTTTTCCAAAAGCGTTTGAAGTACAAAATCAATAGCAATGAGACGACCGCAAAAGCTAGAGCACCTGCTATGGCCGCACCCGTCACGCCATACTGTTTGACTAAAGTAGATGTCAGGGCCACTTTGATCAATACGCCAAGCATTAGAAGAAGTAATGGACCTCGTATTTTATTACTCCCTTGAAGAATAGCGGTTAACGGCAAAATAATAGACAGCCAAAAAATTTGTATAGAAAAGATCATAAGTGCAACAGAGCCTGTCCGTGTTTCGAAGAGCATTTCATTTACATAAGGTAATACGAGAATGAGACCTACCGTAGCTGCCCAGCCGAATAAAATGGAGGTTCGGAAAGTTAAGCTGATAAAAGGTAATGCCCCTTTCCCATTTGACTTAGTAGCATGGTGTGCGATTAACGGAACCAAAGCCAATGCTAATGTCGATGCTAACAAAACCCCCATTTGCACCAGCGGTTGTCCCCGGTCATAGACACCTTTCATTTGCATCGCGTGCTCACTAGTCATCCCCGACTGGATCAATGTATTGTAAATCGTAAATGAATCGACTAATTGAAAGATTAGTAAAATTAACGAACTGGCGCTGACGCTCACGCTGATCTTCGTCAACTCTTTTACAACTTGCCAGACCTGGATTTTCGCACGCTCAACTCGTTCGTACTGCAAAAAGAACCAAGTTAAAATAAGTACGCCGACTGCTTCTCCAGCAACAGCCGCCCACATCGTGATCTCTCCTATTTTATAAAGGGAAGTCCCCGCCTTGACCGCAAACCATGTGCCCGTCAATACAATGAGCACACGAAACAACTGTTCAGAAATATTGGAAATAGCTACAGGAATCATTTGCCCTTCAGATTGAAAAGCTCCTTTTAATACAGCTAAAAACGGCAGAACTAAAACGATATACGCACCTGTATGCAACACGGGTGCCAGCTCCCGATCTCCCATGACATCTGCGAAAAACGATGATCCAGCACGCAATAAAACAAAAATACCTAGCGATAACAACAGTAGATAGGCGATTGATACACGTAAAATCCCCCGCGACTCCCCTGCACTCTTACTTTCAGCAAGCATTTTCGAAACAGCTACAGCGAACCCCGATGATGTCCAAACGATAAATATGCCAATGAAAGGATACACTTGTTGATAAATGTAAAACCCTTTATCCCCTACTAAGTTCTGAAAAGGTACACGATACACAGCACTCAAAACTTTGACAACGATAGCCGCAATCGTCAAAATGGATGCACCTTTCATAAATGATTTCATATCCCACTTGGTAAACGCCATATACGCGCCTCTTTCATAACATAATGATTTCTAGTATAACATTTACTAGAATAGACGCGTTATGGCAATCAATAAAATAATGATTCCACTCATAAACGTTCCAAATTGCCCGACAGTCATTTTCCCAATATGAAAATTCGACAGCCTATTACCTAATTCAACACCTGCCCATAACGTTACATAGCTACCGACCGCGGCCGAAAACGCAATCGCCACTGCAGATAGTTCCAGTAATCCTGCACCGACTCCATTAGTCAGCGCATTTGCTGATAAAGCTACGCCTAACAGTAATGCTTCTCCTAAACTAATATGCGAAGATTTATCGAAATCCATCTTCTCCGGTTCGCTAAGTACACTTGAACGGGATCTATTTTGCTGTCTAAATGCAATCATCATTATTCGTATACCTATGAGACTCAAAACAGCAAATGCTACAATATCCGGCCAGCTTCCCGGCAATAATTCTGCGATCCACACACCTGATATAATCCCTACGATACTAAAGATAAAACAAATGACCGCGATCAATAGATTGGAGACAATCGGAACACGAACTTTTTGGACGCCGTAAGATAATCCTACTCCAAAGTTATCAATGCTAGAAGAAATAGCAAAGCCTAAAATAAGCAGCCAAGTCATTACACTCCCCCTCGCCTCTAGTTTTACTTCTACTATACGTCCGTTTGAAAGACCACGTGTGTGCGCATGACGACATAAAAAAAACCAGCCACTCCTATATTTCAGGAGCGACTGGCTTATATAAGAATTATCTACCCGGTAAAATCAATTCTTTTGAAACAGATACTCCTGTGCGCATAGCTGCTTTCGCAACAGCATGGGCTACGATCGAAGGCACACGGTCATCAAATGGATCTGGAATGATATAATCGTCTCGTAAGTCTTCTTCTTTAATCAAGTCGGCAATCGCGTACGTTGCAGCTAGCTTCATTTCTTCATTGATCTCTGTTGCTCGTACGTCTAGTGCTCCACGGAAAATACCAGGGAAAGCCAAGACGTTATTGACTTGGTTAGGATAATCAGAGCGTCCTGTCGCAATGACACGCACACCGTACTCTTCTGCCAATTCAGGCTTCAACTCTGGTAGCGGATTGGCTAGTCCAAAGACGATTGGATCTTCGTTCATAGAAGCAATCAATTCTTTTGTCAGCAAGTTGGCAACAGAAACACCAACGAAAATGTCCGCACCCTTCATAGCGTCTGCTAATGAACCTTCGATTTTCTCACGGTTCGTAATACGTGACATCTCGTGCTTCACGCTATTCATCGAGTAATCACGGCCTTCGAAAATAATTCCTTTCGAATCACACATAATTACATTTTCGAAGCCCATATTTAACAGAAGTTTCGTAATCGCAACTCCCGCAGCTCCCGCCCCATTCAAGACAATTTTCACTTGGCTACGTTCTTTGCCCACTAATTTCAATGCATTAATCAAACCTGCTCCTACAACAATCGCTGTTCCGTGTTGATCATCATGGAAAATCGGAATATTACATTCTTCACGCAAACGTTGTTCAATTTCAAAACAACGTGGTGCGGAAATATCTTCTAAGTTAATTGCACCGAAAGTTGGACTGATTGCTTTGACAATCTGCACAATTTCGTCTGTATCTTTCGTATCTAAACAAATAGGGAATGAATCAATTCCAGCAAATTGTTTCAGCAATAAAGCTTTACCTTCCATTACTGGCAATGCAGCTTCAGGACCAATGTCTCCAAGTCCAAGTACAGCCGTTCCATCTGTTACTACTGCTACTAAGTTTCCTTTAATTGTATACTCGTATGCAAGAGATGGATCATGAGCAATTTCAATACATGGTTCAGCCACTCCTGGTGAATAGGCTAAACTCAAATCCTCTTTATTCTCTAAAGGCACTTTTGAAATAGTCTCCATTTTCCCGTTGTGAATTTGATGCATGTGTAAAGATGATTTGTATCGTCTGTTCATAATTTATCTCTCTCCCTATCCTGTTCGTTAGTTAGTAATTCGTATTGGTGATGATTATAAGCGCAAACGTAAAGTAAATACAAGGAGAATATTCTTTCAACTCCAAAAATTGAAAAAACGAAAGCGTTTACAATGCCTTTGTCAAGGGTTTTCTGAACGATAAAAAATTTTTTAAAAAAGTTTTGACTTTTGCTTACTTTCGTTGTATGTGAAACATTTCACTTTACTTTATTCGCTTGTGAATTAATTCACAATAACACCATGTGAAAGGCTTCACTAAAGGATTTTCGATTGTGAAATTTGTCACAAAAATAGTATGTTAAATCTTTCTCATTTATATAATTAGTAAAAATTTGAAGTGAATTTTATTTAAAAAATTATAATAAAAGTTTAAAATAGCAGTGTTTTTTAATGGAAAATAACGGATTTTAAAGTGTTACGAAATCAAATCAAATGGAATTATATGTATATTTTATCCATTGATTTATTTAAAAGTGAGTTTGACGATAGAAATAGGCCGGCGACTTTGGATAGTAAGATACAGTGACTATGGCGAGCGAATGGAGTGACGCTGACTTCAAGAGTCTTGCAGCTTGCGCGACGATACGCTTTTCGGAGGAGACGCAGCGGATCTCGCAAAAGAGCGTTGCAGATTATGTCAGTGCAAAGATGTGCTCCTTCTCGCTGCGCTTCACTCGAAGAAGCCTTATTTAGTGTGGGTAAGACGGTTTGATAGCTCTTTGTAGGTAGTGAAAACTACTTGGACTTGTTTGATACTATGTAATCGTTTTAAAGGTTGAAAGAGGCACTGTACAGGAGAAGTAACTTACCATACTTTATTTTTGGACGAACACAGACTGACTTCCCGACACAACCTCAAGGATTCTTCCGGAAGAACCGGCGACTCCTGGAGGATCAGGACGACAGGCGTAATCGCCAAAGAACTTCTGGCGAGTCCGCCGCGCCCCCTCAGGAAAGCGTCCGGTTCTGTAGGGAGGATCCTCACACGTACACTACCTCTACAATTACTCGTCAAAAGCACCTCATTTACAAAAGCCTATTCCTTTCTTTGAATAATCAACAGGTTTGTAATAAGAGTGTAAAATTAGTGGATCGTATATTATTAATGAAATTATCCAAATAGAAATAGATGTATATTTTTTGGGAAACAAAAAACCTGTAGCAGTTGACTCTCGCTACAGGTACAAACTCAACCATTTATAACGCATTTTGCTAATCAACTTTCCATTTGTTTTGCCAAAAATACAGCAGCCGTTTCAGCGGCCTTTTGTTCCACTTCACCGACAAAGTGAACCTTTGACAATATATAGATTGCTCCAATCGCATCACCATTTGTGATAATCGGCGCAATACAGTAGGATTTAATCTGCTCCACTTGTCCAGGGATCCACTCTACAGACTTTTCATGCTTTTCAACGATCACCGTTCTACCACTTACCAACTCTTCACATGCAGGTGAGAGCTGGCGGTTCATATAATCTTTTTTAGACAGTCCCGCTACCGCCAACATCTCATCACGGTCGCTGATCAAAGCAGGCGTGCCAAGTGTTTCATAAAGTGACTCTGCATATTCCACTGCAAATTCGCCAAGCTCTGAAATAGGTGAATACTTTTTTAGTATGACTTCCCCTTCTCGATCGGTGAATATTTCTAAAGGGTCTCCTTCACGAATTCGAAGAGTCCTCCTAATTTCTTTCGGAATGACTACTCTGCCTAAGTCATCAATTCTGCGGACAATACCCGTTGCCTTCATGTATAATGCCTCACTTTCTCGAAATGAAATGTATTTCTGAGAATAGTATGCATCATCACTGGTCTTTTTATGCAATTGAGGATTTACACAGCAGGCGGTGCTTCTTTTGCAGTTTCCTGCATTATATGAACCATGTCTTCAATCATGTCGAATTCAGTAAACTTATTAGACTTCTTTTCATTAACAGTTACGATGATCTGCCCATTTTCAAGAGATAATCCAACTGCATGACCAAATTTCAAAGAATGCTCCATTAGTTTTGCACCGTCTGCACGCGCAGTGCCTTCGTCTGTTAATCGGATTTCTACCGTGTCTTGAATCTTTTTGATCGATTCCACACCCGCCATACGTCCCCACGCTTTCATACGTCCGACGCGCAATAGTAAGTCAGCTTCGAATGGCATATCACCAAAACGGTCTATCATCTCATCTACTAGCTCCAAATAATCCTCGTCACTCGTAATCGCTTTTACACGTTTGTACATCTGGATCTTTTGATAACCGTCTTGAATGTATGTTTCAGGTAAATAAGCATTGATCGGTAACGATATTTCAACATCTATTTTATCTTCTTTCGTAACACCTGTTTGACGCTCTTCAATCGCTTCCTGCAATAACTGGGAATACAAATCGAATCCAACAGAATCAATAAATCCATGTTGCTGAGAGCCGAGTAAGTTTCCTGCCCCCCGAATTGATAAATCCCGCATCGCAATTTTAAAACCTGAACCGAGCTCAGTAAACTCTTTAATCGCTTGTAGACGGTTTTCCGCCACTTCAGTTAACACTTTATCCCGTTGATACAACATATAACTATACGCTACACGGTTCGAACGACCAACACGGCCGCGCAATTGATAGAGTTGTGACAGACCCATACGATCTGCATCATGAACAATCAATGTATTAACATTTGGAATATCGATACCTGTCTCAATGATTGTCGTTGTCACTAATACATCATATTCTCCTTCGAGAAAACTCATAATGACCGCCTCAAGTGCAGCTTCCCCCATACGGCCATGTGCCGAGGCAATACGCGCTTCAGGTACAAGTTCCCGAATTTCTTCAACTTTACGATCCATATCTTCTACCCGATTATACAAATAAAATACTTGTCCGCCGCGTCCCATCTCCCGTTCAATAGCTTCTCGTACTAGCCCGCCATTATACTCCATAACATATGTTTGAACGGGAAAGCGATTCGCAGGAGGTGTTTCGATTACAGATAAATCGCGAACTCCTACCATGGACATATGCAGTGTACGCGGAATAGGAGTAGCCGTTAACGTTAGAACATCTACATTTGTTTTTAACTGCTTTAACTTTTCTTTGTGCGTCACGCCAAAACGTTGCTCTTCATCCACTACTAACAAGCCTAAGTCTTGATAGACAACATCTTTTGAAAGCAGACGATGAGTCCCTATAACAATATCAATAGTTCCAGCCTTTAACCCTTTAATCGTCTCATCTTGCTCTTTCTTCGTTCGGAAACGATTAAGTATCGAAACGGTTACCGGATAGTTCGCAAAACGTTCTTTCATTGTTTCGTAGTGTTGCTGAGCTAAAATCGTTGTCGGTACTAAAAACGCTACTTGTTTGCCATTCGTTACAGCCTTAAATGCTGCGCGAATAGCCACTTCCGTTTTTCCATAACCAACATCGCCGCATAATAAACGATCCATTGGACGCTCTTTTTCCATATCCTTTTTTATTTCATCAATTGATTGTAATTGGTCTGCCGTTTCTTCATATGGAAAAGCATTTTCGAACGATCGTTGTAAATCATCATCTTCACTAAAAGCAAATCCTTTTTCCGCTTCACGCTTTGCATACAGCTCGATTAAGTCATCCGCAATGTCTTGAATTGCCGCTGTTACTTTACGCTTTGTCTTTGTCCAATCTGTGCCGCCCAGTTTATGCAATTTCGGCTCTTTTTCACCAGAAGCCACATACTTTTGGATTAAATCAATTTGATCGGCTTGTACAAATAACTTATCATCTCCGCGGTAACGAATATCCAAGTAATCCTTTTGGATACCGCCCACTTCTAGTGTCACTACACCATAATAGCGTCCAATTCCGTGATGGACGTGAACAATATAATCACCGATTTGTATCTCTGAATAACTTTTAATCCGTTCCGCATTCGTTAACTTTGATGGACGCGCTTTACGTTTTGGCTTTCCAGTGAACATCTCCGTGTCTGTAAGAACTGCCAGCTTTTGAAATGGCAACTCAAATCCGACAGACAAATCACCCTCTATGATGGATAGGATGCCTTCTTTAGTAGGTTTGCCGTTGATAACTGCTTCTATGTCATACTCTCGCAAAATTCCTTGTATATCCGCTATGCGTTCTGCAGAAGCTGCCAGTAAGAAGACATTATAGTTACCTTGCATCCAACGCTCTATTTCATTTTTTAATAAAGGCATCTGCCCGTGAAACTGTTGCATCGGTTTGCAAGAAATCGCGATAGACTTTTTAATCGTAAATCCTGGTATCGCTCGTGTAAATAATGATATATATATGCGTTGTTGATGGATTTTGCTCAGTACTTCTTGATATGTCCACGCAAGCTTCGTATCGTGTAACATTTTTCCGTCTTCTAACATAGCTAGATGAAATTCCTGTTCTTCCGTTTCTAGTGCAGTGACAGATTCTTGTACTCGTCCTAGCTCATCAAATATGACAATTCCCTCTGCCGGAAAGTAATCTATCAGTGTAGCACTCGCTTGGGCAGAGAACGAAGCGTATTGCTTCATTGTGTCTGGTACAATACCCGACTGCATTAAACCTATGTCATGCATAACCGTTGTCAATAATTGTTGTTGTAATTCTTCACTTTTTATTTTCGTTAAACTGTCCCCGAGTGCTTGCTCTACTTTACGGGAAACATCCAGCAGTTCTTCCGGCGTCCAAATAAACTCTGTAGCCGGCAACAGTGTAATCGACTCCAGCTTTCCCGTTGAACGTTGATCTTCCGCAGAAAACGTCCGAATCGAATCTATCGTAGTATCGAATAATTCAATACGAACGGGCTCTTGCATCGTCAAAGGATAGACATCTAAAATACCGCCACGCAACGCAAATTCACCCGGTGCACTCACCAGGTCCTTTCTCATATAGCCCATAGAGACAAGTTTCACGAGCCAGCTTCCTATATCAATCTCTTCGTCTGTCTCTGCTGTCACATAATGTGTCAACCAGCGTTCTTTTGACGGTAAAAGCTTTCTTAGACCAGCAACCGGCGAAATATAAATTCCCCTGCCTTTGCGCGCCATATGATCCAACGTTTCAATTCGTCCCGCCCGTAATTCATAACTGCCAAACGAAAAGTCTGCTGCTACAAGTTCTTCTGCATTGTATAAATGAACTTGTTCCTCACCCGCCTGCTTGACCAAATCCTCATACATACGCTGTGCTTGAAGCATATTTGGTGAGATTATCAACACCGGACGCGTTAATGATTGTTGAATTATTTTAAAGAAGATAGATTTAGAACCGCCGGATAAACCTGTTATTAACTGTTGATCTTGTCCAGCCTCTAAGCCTTTGAGTAAGTCTTGAATCTCTTTTTCTTCTAAAAATAGCTGTTCTATTACTCCCAATCGACTAATCCTCTCTATATATCAATTATTGCGTAGCTACTCACTCTAGCAATTTTATTTACCACTTATTTAATATGCACAAAAAGCTTTGGCTATATGCACCAAAGCATCTATTGCTATTGTAACCATTTCTTTAATGTATAGTAATCGGGGAAGGTCTTCAATGATTGTTCACAATGCTCACAAATACATTGTATATATGCTCCATGCTCATTAATCGTTAGAAAAGATGTATTTTCCCCTTCATCCAATGCTTTTATTTGACGAATAACAACTTCTGCCGCGTCTAATGGAATAGAACCGATTTCCGAATCACAGTGACTGCAAGAATAGCGGATCACGCGTCCTCACCTTCCTTTTATGAAAGTATAGGCAAAGTACCGCGAAATTATGCTTACGAACCGTTAAACTTATTCATCACTTCAAGGAATGAGGGATTCTTTATCCACTCTTCACAGGCATCCGCACTTTTTTGTACAGCTTCTTCAATCAATGACTGCTCCTCTTTGCTAAAAGGGGACAATACGTAGTCAGCGACTTTCATACCGCCTGTCGGTCGATCAATTCCCATTCTGATTCGATTAAACTCAGACGTTCCTAAATGTGCAATCAGCGACTTCATTCCATTGTGGCCACCCGCACTGCCTTTTTGGCGAAGTCGAATCTTTCCCGCAGGTAAATCGAGATCATCATATAAAACGACTAACTCATCGTCGTCAATTTCGTAATAATCCGCTAACGGGCGTATACATTCACCAGACAAGTTCATATACGTCATCGGTTTCACTAAAATCACTTTACTACCCGCTGTATGAACCGTCGTGTATTCTCCATTAAATTTCTTTTGAAATGCTGGAGCCTGCCAGCGCTTAGCTAATTCGTCAATTACTTGAAAACCGATATTATGACGTGTTTTTTCATAAGCTTTTCCTGGATTGCCAAGTCCGATCAGTAATTTCATTTCTTCTCTTCCTTTTCTTAACAAACTATATATACATAGAAAAGGAGCGCACGTTACAAACTCGTGCGCCCATTTCCCTATTTATTCTGCTTCTTTGTCTTCGCCGATCACTTCAGGCTCTGCATCTCCGTCAGCCGTCTCATCCAACGCTTCCATCTCTGCTTCTGTACGAGGAGCAGATACAAGTACAAGTGTATCTTCATCATCATTCAAGATTTCATAAGCTGCCTTCGTGCGAATATCACTTACAAGAAGTGTATCACCGATCTGCAGTTCTGAGACATCCAAATCAATGGACTCTGGAATATCTGAAGGCTTGACTCGGATCGTTACTTCACGAATTGGTTGTTGAACGATTCCGCCTTCCTTTTCACCTGGTGATTGACCGACTAGATTAATGACGACTTCTACTTCAAGTTCTTCCGTCATGTTAATCGCCAAGAAATCAGCATGTGTAATATTGCCTTTTAAAACATCTGATTGATAATCGCTCAACACGACATTTACATCTTTGCCGTCTACGTTCAACTTAATTACACCGTTTCTTCCTGTTTCACGAAGCGTATCGATTAAGTCACGCTCTTTTACTGAAATTGGTGTACTCTCTGTTTTGTAGCCATAGACTACGGAAGGAATCCATCCGTCATTTCGTAATTGTGCTAATGTTGTTTTGTTAGTTTCTCTTAAGTTCGACTGCATTGTGCTCATTTGTATAGTCACCTTTCCTTTAAAAAAGTTTTTTCTACCTCTTGAAACATTCAATACCAGACGACATCAGGTAACTTGTCATCAATCATATCTTTGCATCATTCAAATAATGTACTTACAGACTTCTTCTCAAACACACGGATGATTGCTGATGCCAATAGCGGCGCAATCGATAGTTGTTTGATCTTTGGAGATTGTTTCGTGTCCGGTAATTCGATTGAATTCGTGATGACTAATTGCTTAATCTGAGAATTATTGATCCGCTCGATGGCAGGACCAGATAATACCGGATGTGAACAGCAAGCATACACTTCTTTTGCTCCACTTTCAATCAAGGCGCTTGCAGCGATTGTAATCGTACCTGCTGTATCGATGATATCATCGATCAGAATTGCTGTTTTACCTTCTACATTTCCAACAATATTCATTACTTCTGCTACGTTCGGACGTGGACGACGTTTATCAATAATCGCAATCGGTGCTTTCATACGATCCGCCATTTTACGAGCCCGTGTAACGCCACCATGATCAGGTGAGACGATGACTAAATCATCCCCTACTAAACCTTCACTTTGGAAGTATTCAGTCAAGATTGGCTCGGCAATCAAGTGATCGATTGGAATATCAAAGAATCCTTGAATCTGTGGCGCATGCAAATCTACCGCAATCACACGATCCGCACCTGCTGTTTCTAGTAAGTTTGCCACTAATTTAGCTGTGATTGGTTCACGTGAACTCGCTTTACGATCTTGTCGTGCATAGCCATAGTAAGGTAATACCACATTGATTGTACGCGCAGAAGCACGCATCAAGGCATCTAGCATAATGAGAAGCTCCATCAAGTTGTCGTTGACCGGATTAGAAGTGGATTGAATAACAAATACTTCACAGCCACGAATACTTTCATCGATATTGATTTGGATTTCTCCGTCACTAAAACGTTTGACTGAGCATTTGCCGAGCGGAAGCCCGACGTGATCTGCTACTTCTTGTGCAAGGGGTTCGTTTGCAGTTAGAGAAAATATTTTCAGTTTTTCGTTTGGATAATGATTTGCCATGATGGCCCTCCTGTTAGTTGGGTAAGATTAGTTTTTTACGTATCCTTCTTTATTCTCTTGCCGAACGCGTGCAATTGCAAGTGAATTTTCCGGCACATTTTTTGTAATAGTGGATCCAGCCGCTACAATCGCGTTTTTCCCCACTGTCACCGGCGCTACTAAGTTGGCATTGCAACCAACAAAAGCATTGTCTTGAATTTCAGTCTTATGTTTATTTTTGCCGTCATAGTTGACAGTAATCGTACCGCAACCAATATTCACATTCTGACCAATTTCCGTATCGCCAATATAACTTAGGTGGGATACTTTACTGTCATCGCCAAGCTGCGATTTCTTTACTTCGACAAAGTTACCGACTTTGACGTGATTGCCTAATTGAGAGTCGGGGCGTAAGTGTGCAAATGGACCAACGGCTGTCTCATTTCCAACTTGGCTATCTCGCACCACTGATGAATGAATCGTGCTATAGTTACCGATTGAGCTATTCTGAATATGACTGTTCGGACCAATCACACAATTCGATCCGATCGTCGTTGCACCTTCAATGAGTACACCCGGTTGCAGAATCGTATCGCGACCGATTTTTGCATCAGCACTAATGACTGTTTGCTCTGGCGCAATAATAGTTACGCCGTTACGCATATGTTTTTCAGCTAGTAAAAGGCGCATACTTTTCTCTGCCTGCGCTAACGCCACGCGGTCGTTCACTCCGAGAGTTTCGTGGAAATTAACAGTCGTATAGGCGGAAATACGTTCACCTTCAGATTTTAAAATACCTAATACATCCGGCAGATAGTATTCACCTTGCGCATTTTCATTGTTAACTTTTTTTAACGTATCGAACAGCACACGGTTATCAAAGCAATACGTCCCTGTGTTAATCTCTTTCACACTACGTTCTTCGTCAGTTGTATCTTTATGTTCGACGTTTTTAATAACGTCACCATTCTCTGCACGAATGATTCGACCATACCCTGTCGGATCATCTGCAATTGCAGTAAGTATTGTAGCTTTTGCTTTGGTTTCATGGTGATGTGTAAGCAGTGCTTTCATCGTCTCACTACTGATCAACGGGGTATCACCGCAAACGACTAATGTAGTACCGTCCAAATCGCCAAGTACAGTTTCTGCCTGCAACACCGCATGCGCCGTCCCCAGTTGTTCTGATTGCAACGCATATTCGCTTTTGCGACCTAATGTTTTCTCAACCATCTCTGCACCATGACCGACAATAGTGACGACGCGACTAGCATCTAAATCACGAATATGATCGATCACATGCTCTACCATCGGTTTGCCGCAGACTGGGTGAAGAACTTTATATAAATTAGACTTCATCCGAGTCCCTTGCCCTGCGGCTAGGACGATAGCATACGTGTTTGTCATTTGCCAGCCTCCATCCTTAATTCATAATTGACTATATCGGAAATGACAGTTTTTTTCAAGTATACTCTCTTGACAATTGCATGGCTTTATTTTATGATTATTAATCTTTTTGTTCGTGCAAGCCAATGAGTACACTGCTTTTTCACTAACAGGAGTATTTCCGGTTTACCCCTTCTTATAAATTTAAAACTAATCAAAAGGCCATCTACTCGAATAGATGGCCTTTTGATTGATACGACATATGAAAACGCTTTCTCATCATATATTCATTTATAACGCTGCTTCTTCAAGTACCCCTTGTGTTTCACCTACTTGATGATAGGCAGCTAAAATTGATTCTTGAACTTTTGTTCTCGCATCTGAATTAATAGGATGCGCGACATCGCGGAATTCTCCATCTGGCGTTCGTTTGCTTGGCATAGCTACAAATAATCCGTCATTCCCCTCGATGACTCGGATATCATGGATGACAAACTGATTGTTCAGCGTAATAGAAGCAATCGCTCTCATTCTGCCCTCTGTGTCAACCTTGCGTAATCTTACATCTGTGATCTCCATTTTCTCCACTCCCCTGTTGTCAATTGTTCACGATGTACTTATTCTAGGTTCTTTGATAAATCCCCTTTACAAAACTAGAATACACGTGATGATTCTATGATACTATCTTTGCTTTGTAATTAAAATAGAATTTTTGTGAATTTTTAAATTTATGTATATAATTTGAATAGAATTCAAACTTTTAGACTATATGTGTACTTATAATTATTTTCATCCCAAAAAAATAAGCTCCATATTGTCTAGTACGACACTATGGAGCTTATAGTTAGTAGATATTATGATTCACAAATCGCCATTGCTTCAATTTCTACACGTACATCTTTTGGAAGTCTTGCTACCTCGACTGTAGAACGTGATGGTTTATGATCACCGAAGTGTTTTTCATAGATCGCATTTAATGCTGCAAATTCATTCATGTCTTGAATGAATACAGTAGTCTTAATTACTTGTTGCATACTAGAACCCGCTTCTTCTAGCACGTTACGAAGGTTATGAAGCACTTGGTTGGTTTGCTCTTCAATCCCGCCAGCTACTACTTCACCTGCAGCAGACAACGGAATTTGCCCGGATGTATAAACGATTCCGTTCACTTTTACTGCCTGCGAATAAGGCCCAATTGCTTGTGGCGCTTGATCTGTTTTTACGTATTCCATATATCATTTCCACCTCTCGTAAAGTAGTTACCTTCTTCTAACTCGATTTTTCTATGTTTCTCATCCACTGCGTGCAATTTGACTAACGAAAGATAATCATCTACTAGAACTTCTTCTAAATGTTCAGCTTCAACTAGCACCGCTACACCGGCAAGCTCACAATTAAACTCTTCCAGCAGACTCTTCATCCCTAGCATCGTGCCGCCGACTTTCATAAAGTCGTCAGTTAACAGTACTCTCTGTCCACTTTGCATGCTTCTTTTTGAAAGAACCATTGTTTGGATTCTCCGAGCTGAACCCGAGACGTAGTTAATACTGACCGTGGAGCCTTCTGTCACTTTACTATCCCGGCGCACTACTACTACAGGTACATTTAGATGACGCGCAATTGCATGGGCTATCGGAATACCTTTTGTTGCGACTGTCATAATAGCGTCGATTTCTGCATCAAAAAATGCAGTCGCAATGACTTTGCCGATTCGATCGAGAAACTTTGGATTTCCCAACAAATCAGTCATATACAAGTAACCGCCCGGTAACAGACGATCGGAATTTCTCAACTCATCCATTAAGGAATGAATAATGTCATTCACTTCTTCCCGACTAGCTATCGGAATATATTTAATGCCACCAGCTGCCCCAGATATAGTTATTAACCTTCCTGTACCGCTCTCTTCAAAAGTTTCCTTTAAAATACCGAGGTCTTCACTAATCGAGGATTTAGCGGCAGCATACCTGTTAGAGAAAAACGTTAAAGAAATGAGAGTGTGCGGATTCTCTAGTAAATGGCGTGTCATGTCGACTAGCCTTTCACTTCTTTTCCACTTCATAATACCGACTCCTAAATCCGAATGATTTATAAGTACATTAGCATAATTGTACGGTATTAATCAACTAGAATACGTTCTCCTAGCGTACGTACAGCATGTACATCCTGACAAAAACCTTTAAGAGCATTGACTATTCTAGGCACCCGTGATTCATGACGAACTAAGCCGAAAACAGTGGGTCCACTACCGCTCATCAATACCGCATCAGCGCCAAAACGTTCCATTTGTTCTTTCAGCATAACGACTTCTGAATGTAAACTCATCGTAACCGGCTCCAAAACATTTCCTAACGATGCACACATCTTTTCGTAATTACCTTCTTCTAAGGCTTCTATCATCGCCTCGGTCTGTGGATGTTCAATGGTTTGCAAATTGAGTTGTCCATAAATATTTCCTGTCGAAACACCGATAGACGGTTTGGCCAATATAACCCAACAATTTGGCGGTGATGGTAAATGCGTAATGTTCTCTCCTCGTCCGCGTGCAATAGCTGTACCGCCATACACACAAAAGGAGACATCCGAACCAATCTCTGCTCCTAGTACGGCTAGTTCATCTAGCGACAAGCCTAGATCCCATAAACGATTCAACCCACGTAATGTAGCAGCTGCATCTGAACTTCCTCCTGCAAGACCTGCAGCAATAGGAATATTCTTATCAAGTGTTATTTCCACGCCATGTTTTAGTCGATAACGCTTCCTAAGCAAATCAGCTGCTTGGTAAGCCAGATTTTTTCGATCATTCGGCACAAAGCGATGCGAGGACTTGATTGTTATCGCGCGATCAGTAGTCGGTCGAAGCCAAATGCGATCTGCCAAGTCTACAGTCGTCATGATCATTTCGACTTCATGATAGCCATCTTGCCGTTTGTTTAGCACGTCTAATGTTAAATTAATTTTTGCAGGTGCCTTTTCGTAAATCATGATAAAAGCTCCCTCCCCCACAGCATGTTCTTGCTCATTATATTACCACACAATGGGTAGAACAGAGGAAGAATAAATAAAAAAAAGAACTGCAAAGCATTTTCGCTTTTGCAGTTCACTCTGTCAGCCTATATTGGATTGTCTGGACAATGATGAATTACTTCTTCTCTTCCATCTGCTTGCTTGCCATTTCAATTGCACGTTTTACCATATTTCCTGCATCACGTGAACGAATACCGCCCCAACCTTCTTTTTGCACAACGTCGTAAAAGCCAAGGTCTTTTGCGATTTCTTCTTTTAATTGATCTGACATAACACCTTTTCTTGCCATTGACGTTTCCTCCTTTTCGGCTGACGTCCGTAGTATGTGCCGAACTTTGAAAATTAGCCTACGTAAACGAAAGAAACAAAAAATCCGCCGGAAGACTCGGGCGGATTCACTAGAAAATAATTTAAAATTGCATGATGAATTATTTGATGATAAAGGCCGTTTGGTCTGCACCATCGAGAATTGTTATTTCAACCGCTTCGGTTAAAATATCTGCATAGCTGTAAGAAACTCTTTCAAACGCATTGTCATCCTGGTCTAACTCCACTACGAAAACAGCACGATACGTATCGCGCAAAACTCCAGCATGCTCGATCGTTTTCTTACGACCGCCATTTGCTTTTAAATGGAGACGTTTCCCTAAATGGGCATCCAGTGACTTTTTAATGTCTGCTAATGTTTTTGGCATGTTGCTTACACCTCACTAAATACTAGCATAACATTTTTTAGAAGTTCTGTCAACCAAATTTTTTATTTTAACAGTACAGCTATACTTTTGTCAATCACTTTACAATGAAAAAAATTTTTATCTTTACTAAGCCTGTTTTACCTCGCCGAAATAGGGGTATAGTGCATTGGCAAGTTCAATAAACTCGGGTATGGAAAGTGTTTCTCCTCTTCTTACTGGATCAATTCCCGCGGTCTCGAACGCTTGTTGGATCAGCTCTTTCTTCTCTTTACCGTCTGGAAGAGAGGTTTGCAAGTTATTCCACAGTGTCTTTCGGCGATGGACAAATGAACCTTGCGTAACACGGAAAAGGAAGTCTTCATCTACTACATCAGTATATGCTTCTTCTTTGCGAGTTAAACGCAAAACGGCAGATTCTACATTTGGCTGCGGTATGAACACTGTCTTGGGCACGATCATAGACACTTCAGCATCCATGTAGTATTGCACAGCAATAGAAAGTGAACCATAAGCTTTTGTGCTAGGTACAGCTGTAATCCGATCTGCTACTTCTTTCTGCATCATGATTACTAGCTGCTTCACTCTAGCCTTTTCCATTAAAAACTTCATAATGATTGGAGTCGTAATATAATAAGGCAAGTTGGCTACAACGACTATATCGGCATAGTCAGCAAACTGTTCTTCTATGACTTGGTGCAAATTTGCTTTAAGTACGTCTTGATGAAGCACAGTCACGTTAGGATAGGGTGACATCGTGTCTTCTAGTACAGGAAGCAATCGTCCGTCTATTTCAAACGCTACTACCTTTCCGGCCTGACGTGCCAAATGCTCTGTCAGTGCACCGATTCCGGGACCTACTTCAATTACACCTGTAGTTTTAGTTATGTCGGCATGAGAGACGATATTTTGTAACACATTGGAATCTACTAAGAAGTTTTGCCCTAAACTCTTTTTGAATGAAAAACCATGCTTTTGTAAAATTTCTTTCGTTCTCATCGGTGTTGCGATGTCTTTATACATCTGTTTTCATTGCCTCCTCGTCGAGAACTTTAATCGTTTCACTGAGTTGTTCCAATGTAATACGGAACATTTCTAAACGCTTTTTTAGTCCTTTACCATTTACTTGACCAATCTGTAATAACTCACTCAGCCGTTCACGTCGTTTCCTAGAGTCGGGATGACCAATAAGCCTGGCTTCCATCAGAAGCACCATTGGAATCTCCTCTAGTGTATGCTCACTGACTGTGTAAACAGAAGCCAATGCTTGACGAATCGCTTCATCGCTCGCATGCTCAATACCTAGCCCGCGTCCGTTTTTGGCAATGGTTTCTTTCTTCGGAAGGAACGCATGCTTCACATCTGGTACTTGCTCTTCAACAATTGCCCGGATTCGTCTTCCCGGAAAGTCCGGATCGGTAAAGACAATTACTCCGCGTGTTTTTTGTGCATGACGGATTCGTTCAATAGTTTTCGAATTAATAGCAGAGCCATTTGTTTCAATCGTATCTGCACCTGTTGCTCTTTTGATAGCGATAGTGTCTGATTTTCCTTCCACTACAACTACTTCTTCTATATTCACAGGATTCCTCTTTTCTTCACACATCATTCTTTCTATTTTACTGTTTTTTTGCACAAGGCACAACCATGCTGTTTTGCAACTCCTATAAATAGAAAAAACCGGCAAGAAGAATAATCCTTCTTTACCGGTAGATAGTGATTAGTTAATGACTTTGATCTTCACTTGACGGCGTCCAAATTGGTAAGCTGCCTCTTTTGTCGGCATGTGTAAATCGATACGGTTACCTTTAATAGCGCCACCCGTATCTCCCGCAATTGCATATCCGTACCCTTCAACCCAAACTTTTGATCCTAGTGGAATCACTCGTGGATCTACCGCTATCAACTTCATGTTTGGATTGGCACGCAAATTGACACCTGTAGCCGTTATTCCAGAACATCCTGTACAGTAAGCAGTATACGCGCTTGCGTTAGCGTAAAACTCTTTGCCGCCACCGCTTGGTTCATTGCTTCGTGATACACCTACATTAGCACTTTTTGCTGTTTGTGCTTTATTTGTAGATTTAGCTGTATCAGCGCTAGCAACTACAACTTTCGCACCTACATTTACTACTTTATGTGTTGGTTCTTCAACGACTTGTTTACTAACTAATTCACGTGAAACAATCTTACCGTTCTTTTTCGTGATGACAAATTTTTCTTGTACTTTACCTTTTTTACCTTCAGTCGTAACTTTTTCTTGACCTTTAAGCATAGTAAGATCTGTTTTTCTCTTTACTTTAAAGTCAGCTGGTACTTCCACAACATCGGTGACCTTTTCTACTCGTGCAATAGATACCACTGCATTAGACGATGTAAGCTGTGCTTTTGAATCGCCTTCTACTTTATCCAAATTATTCAAACGGATATTTTGATCCTTTAAAAAGTCAGCGACAGTAGTCGAAGTTGACCAATGTTTACTTTCTTTGCCGCCATCTTTGACAGTAACTTGAAATGCTTTCGCAACTGTAATTGGCTGATTGTCTGAAACTGCGGTTGATAAAGCTGGTTCTACCTCATCATGTGTAGTGACTTCGATAGCCGCTTCTTTCAATACTTCTTGAACAGTCTTTTTCGTTGTCCATAATTCCTGTGTGTCTCCATCAACTGCAACTGCTACTTTCTTTGCTTCTTCCCACTGAATAGCTAACCCATTCTCAAGTGGTGTTGTCATTGCTGGTTCTACGTGATCATGCGGCTTTACTTCCACATCCTGTGCAGCAAGTACTTCCTCAACTGTTGATGCTGCAGTACGTAATTCTATTTGCTTGCCATTAAGATCTAAAGTGACATTCTTCTTTTTTCCGTCAATCAATGCGAGTGACGTAGTTGTGATGAATAAAGCCAATGCAATAAGTAAAACTGCAATGCGTTTACCCTTCGTGTTCTTCTGTGACATGAAAAATTTTCCCCTTTCATTACTCGGCTGAGTATATAGCGTTTATTTTCACCTGTCAAACCATTAAACTACTAAACATTAAAAGTGTGTGACAAATATTTGTCCACTACATCGTTATGCTAAGCTTATTTCATACGAAAAAGAGCTATAGCATTTTTTGTTGTTTGCTCAGCAACTTCCTCAACCGATATCTCTTTCAATCGTGCAATTTCTTCTGCCACTAGTGGAACATATGAAGGTTCATTGCGCTTTCCTCGGTACGGATGCGGTGCTAAATATGGAGCATCTGTTTCAATTAATAACTTCTCTAACGGAATTTCAATCGCCACTTCTTTAGGCATTCTTGCATTCTTGAATGTAACAGGACCTCCAAGTGAAATAAGAAAATTCATGTCAATACATTGTTTGGCAGTTTCAACGCTTCCGCTATAACAATGCATAATGCCTCCCACTTCTCCTGCCGCTTCTTCTTGTAAAATACGCACTACATCGCCTGTTGCATCGCGATTATGAATAACAATTGGTAAATTCACTTCTTTAGCCAATCTAATTTGTTTGCGAAACAGCTCTTGCTGTATATCTTTCGGTGATTTATCCCAGTGATAGTCTAGGCCCGTTTCACCAATACCAACGACTTTTGGGTGTACTGATAATTCTTTTATCCATTGTAGATCTTCTTCTGTACAATCCACTGCGTCCACAGGGTGCCAACCAATCACTCCATAAATAAACGGATATTTTTCGATTAACTCCATCGCGATCGTAATAGTCTTCGTATCAAAACCAACCACGACCATCTTTTCTACTTTCGCCTCGATTGCACGTTGGATAACTTCTTCTACATCGTGTTCGTATTGATCTGCATTCAAGTGGACATGTGTATCAATAAACATCTCATCTCTCCTTACACTGTTTCCTATTCTATAATTTTTGTTTATTACTTTCTTCTCATTTATGTTACAATTGTATTACAAAGAGATTAATTATTCAGTCGACGATTTCGCAATCTCTGTCTAATGACTCATCCATTTATACTCTTTAACATCCTCCACTTCAAATTCTCACAACAATAAAAACTATCGTAACTTCTCTATTTTATTTACTAGCTTTTTTGTCGTAGTGAGTAATAAATATTTTTCTCACTTCTGATATAATAACGAAAAATGCACTTTCGTTTATGCCGTTGAATCCCAAACCTTCAGCATCCACACCACAACAGCTGGTACATCAACCCACTCTAAAATGATCCACCAAAAAACGCTTCCATAAAAAAAGACCATCACAGAAAGTCAGATACTACTGACTTCCTGGACAGCCTCTACAGCTTTAAAAGAAATTATTATTTTACTTGTGCACCATTTTCCAACGTCTGATCAACTGTCGCTAATTTAAGCACTCCATCTTTTTGCCCCGCAAGAATCATCCCTTGAGACAGTTCACCACGTAACTTTACTGGCTTTAAATTCGCAACAACGATTACCTTCATTCCTACAACGTCTTCAGCTTTATAAAATTCAGCAATTCCCGACACTACTTGGCGCTGCTCATATCCTAAGTCCACTTGTAGTTTCAATAACTTATCAGCTTTCGGCATCTTTTCACATGCAGTGACTGTAGCCACACGTAATTCAACATTCATAAAGTCATCGAAAGTGATTTCATTCGACTCTTCTATCTCTTCTGTTTCTTCCTTCATTTCAGCTGGTGCGGTAATCGCCATTTGCTGACGAATGTATTCCACTTCAACCTCTGCTTCTAAACGAGGGAAAATCGGTACACCTTTATTAATAACAGATGTGCCGGCTGGAATAACATACCCTTCTTGCAACGTATCCCAGCTAAGTGAATCTTGGGAAAGACCTAACTGTTCTACTATTTGTTTTGGCGCGTTCGTCATGAACGGCTGTAAAAGAACGGCTGTATGATGTAACGATAAGACTAAATGATACATAACAGATGCCAATTTCTTCTGATTTTCTTCAGTCTTCGCCAATACCCAAGGTGAAGTTTCATCAATATATTTATTTGTACGAGAAATCAATGCCCAAACATCCGCCAGCACTACGCTAAACTGCATTTTCTCCATAGAGTTCTCATACTTTACGACCGTTTGTTGAATCATAGCTCGTAGCGACTCGTCAAACTCTGTCGCCTCCAAGTCTTCATTCAAAACAGCACCGTCGAAGTATTTATTAATCATAGAAATCGTACGGTTCAATAAATTCCCTAAATCATTCGCCAAGTCATAGTTAATCCGCTCTACGAAAGCTTCTGGTGAAAATACTCCATCTTGTCCAAACGGCAGTTCGCGCAATAAGAAGTAACGAGTTGCATCCAAGCCAAAACGCTCTACTAACATTTCAGGATAGACTACATTTCCTTTAGACTTCGACATTTTTCCGTCTTTCATCATGATGAAGCCATGCGCAAATACTTTTTTCGGCAGCGGCAAATCAAGTGCCATCAAGAAGATTGGCCAATAAATTGTATGGAATCGTACAATATCTTTTCCTACAACATGAACATCCGCCGGCCAATACTTTTTAAATAATGAGTCATCATCCGACATATAGCCAAGTGACGTAATGTAATTTGTTAAAGCATCCACCCACACATAGATTACATGCTTTGGATCTCCAGGAACTTTAATTCCCCAGTCAAATGACATACGAGAAACAGAGAGATCTTCTAAGCCTGGTTTGATAAAGTTATTAATCATTTCATTTTTACGCGATTCAGGCTCGATAAACGTTGGATTTTCTTCATAGTACGCTAACAGACGATCCGAATACTTCTTCATATTAAAGAAATACGATTCTTCCTCTACGCGTTGTACAGGTCGTCCACAGTCCGGACAATTCCCTTCATCAAGTTGAGATTCTGTAAAATATGATTCACAAGGTACACATTTCCATCCTTCATACTTGCCTTTGTAAATATCGTCGTTATCCAAAAACTTTTGGAATATCTTTTCAACAACATCTTTATGACGATCTTCTGTTGTGCGTATTAAATCATCGTAGGAAATGTCCATCAGCTTCCACGTATTCTTTGCGGTATCAGCAATTTGATCTACATAAGCAAGTGGGGACAACCCTTCTTCTTCGGCTTTCTCTTGAATTTTCTGCCCATGTTCGTCCATGCCTGTTAAAAATCTGACATCGTAGCCGCGTAGTCGCTTATATCGTGCCATAGCATCAGAAGCGATTGTTGTATAAGCTGTCCCTATATGAAACTTTCCACTCGGATAATAAATGGGTGTTGTAATGTAAAATGTTTTAGATTGATTCTCCACACGAAATTCCTCCAAATAATTAATGTATGCTTTCATTTTATCGGATGTTAGGCAAAAGTGCCACGTTATCAGCCGATTCTATATAATTCTTCTCTTTTTAAAGGATTACAGTAAATGTCTTTACATCAAAAAGACCAATTATATTACATCTTTTACCTATCAAAAAAGTGATAAATAATAATAGTCTTATTTTAAGTTATGATGATTGACGGTTATTGGAAGAGTTGGTATGATAACTATTAGTCAAGAGAATTATGTCGAATTTTGACGAATAGAAATATAGAATGTAGGAGGAATTCTTGTCATGAAATCTACTGGAATCGTAAGAAAAGTTGATGAATTAGGCCGCGTTGTGATCCCCATAGAATTACGCCGCACACTTGGTATTGAGCAAAAAGATGCGCTAGAAATATACGTAGATGATGATAAAATCATCTTGAAAAAGTACATGCCTAATATGACATGCTCCATTACAGGAGAAGTCTCAGACGATAACCTTCGTCTTATTGATGGTAAACTAATTCTAAGCCCTGAAGGCGCAAAACAGTTGATTCAAGAAATCGAACAGAAAATCAATTAATCAAAAGGGATCTTGGACGTTCATTCGTTCAGGTTTCTTTTTTGCTTTTACCGTCATTCTACGTGATATGCTTGATAGACATCACGTTTACTGAGCTCTCGCGCTTCCGCCACTTCACGTATAGCCTCTTTTGAGCGTATGTCTTTCTGTTCGA
Organism: Sporosarcina sp. PTS2304; assembly: GCF_003351785.1. Classification (GTDB taxonomy): domain Bacteria; phylum Bacillota; class Bacilli; order Bacillales_A; family Planococcaceae; genus Sporosarcina. Next base: position 2,899,061 of record NZ_CP031230.1, on the reverse strand, counting down.
TTACATGCTCTACATGCTCTTTTATTGTAAGCTCCTTCCACCAAACATCAACTGATTGTTCTTGTACATGCTGATTGCCCTCGACTACCAAACAAAACTCACCTTTAATCTCATTCGACTCAGCCCATTCTAACGCTTCGCTCAATGTGCCTCTTAACAACTCTTCAAAGCGTTTAGTCAACTCACGCGCCATCACAATCTTTCGTTCTTTTCCGAACTGTTCCACTAATGCTTTCAACGTTTGCTTTAAGCGATGAGGTGCTTCATAAAATAACAATGTCTCTTCGTAGCGTTGCAGTTTCTCAAGTTGGTTCTTTTGTTCTTTCTTTTGTCTTGGTAGAAATCCCCAAAACAAAAAAGGCTGCGGAGTAATTCCAGAAGCGACTAATGCTGTAACCGCGGCATTCGGTCCGGGCACGGGAACAACCGCCAATCCTTCGGCAATAGCCAGTTCAACAAGATCAGCCCCAGGATCCGAAATACAAGGCATGCCTGCATCACTGACAATAGCTACATCTTTCCCATTTTGCAGATGTTCTATAATCTTATCCCCTGCTATTCTTGTATTATGTTCATGATAACTAATCATCGGTGTATGAATATCGAAATGATTACAAAGCTTAACCGTATTTCGTGTATCCTCTGCAGCAATAAAATCTGCTTCTTGCAAAATACGAATTGCACGGTATGTCATGTCTTCCAAATTGCCAATAGGGGTACCAACGATAAACAACTTCCCTCTATCTGTTAGTTCTGCACTTTTTTGTGAAGTAATCATTCTGACCTCTCCTTTCGAATATACTGCTCTTTTTGCGCACGGTTTAGTTTCTTGAATCGATACTCCATTTGCATGGCTTGCCTTTTCGTTTCATATGCCTGGTAGTACACATAATGCACAGGTAAACGCCCTCTTGTGTATTTCGCCCCTTTTCCTTCATTATGTACATGTAGACGTCGTTCTAAGTTGTTCGTATATCCTGCATAATACGAACCATCTTGACATTCTAACACATAAAAAAAGTGTTCACTCATCGCCATACAATAAGAGCCTCACTTCATTAGTATATTCTCCATCCTCTGTATAAACATATAAGGGGGGCAGAATTTTCAAATCTGGTTTTCCGTCTTTAATCGCCTCGATTAATAGAGTATTAGCTTCCTTTCCTTCTTTCGGATACACAAAGCGAATACGTTTCGGTTCTAGTCTATTTTGTCGCATAGACGTAAGAATATCCATTAGTCTACCTGGACGATGAACGAATGCTGCTTTCCCACCCTGTTTCAACAGCTCACTAGCTGATTGCACAGCTTGGTCAAGTGTCAATTCAACTTCATGACGCGCAATGGTGTAATGCGTACTTTTGTTTTTGGTACTAGCATCTATAGCTGGAAAATAGGGTGGATTGCATGTAACGGCGTCATACGCTTCGTAGCCTATTTTCTTCGCAATCCCTATGACATTATCTTGGACGATCGTTATTCGTTCATCCAACTTATTATAAGCTACACTTCTCTTGGCCATATCCGCAAGCCTTTCCTGTAATTCAATTCCTGTAATGTTCACCTTAGTACGGGCACTTAAAAACAATGGAATTGCTCCGTTTCCCGTACATAAATCCACAATCTTCCCCTTAGATATCGGTATAGAAGCAAAACGTGATAGTAACACTGCATCTAATGAAAATGAAAAAACAGAAGGACTTTGTATAATACGTAAGTCTTCCGCTAATAAATAATCCAGTCGTTCATCATCTTGTAAATTCATTACATTCTCTCCTCAATCAAAAGAAAAAGCCAATACCTAAAAATAGGAATTGACTGTTTCAACCGTTCTGTTTATTTAAAAATGACAGACAAAACAAACAATCTTCGCCCTTACGACTGCTACCGTAATGGACATTACATACGTGAAAACCTTCATTGTACAAGCGTGCTAGATTATCTACACCTTCACCGACATCTAACTTTCTTGGACGCTCTTCACGCGTGGTCTCTTCTATCTGCTGCGTAATCCTGTCGATCTCGTCCAGCCGCATTCGTAAATGATGGTTTTCCAGACGAAGCGAGTGGTTTTCTTCAGTCATTTCAGCAACAAACCCAATGAGTTCCCTGAATTTTTTTTGCATAGAATCCAACTGTTGTTCGAACTCCATTACTCTGTCAAGAAAGTTCACTTCTTTCAACTGTTCCACCTCATCATTTCGTCAATTGAGCCATTTCCTCTTGTAAATGCTCAATCTCACTCCACGCATATTCTAGTACCCTTTCAAAGGCCGGCATATTCACTTGCAATATGCGCTCCAATAAATTCAATCCTACTACTTTGCCTATACCGTCTGGCGTAACTACTTGTTTACCGATGTCTGGCATTTGGGCTTTAGCATCTTCGTATTCATCATTTTCATACTTCAAACAACACATAAGCCTACCGCAAAGACCGGAAATCTTTGAGGGGTTTAATGACAGATTTTGATCTTTTGCCATCTTAATGGACACAGGCTCAAAATCACCTAAAAATGTTGAACAACAAAGCATTCTTCCACAAGGCCCAATACCGCCAAGCATCTTCGCCTCGTCACGTACACCAATCTGGCGCAACTCAATTCTGGTACGGAAGATGGATGCAAGATCCTTTACCAAGTTACGGAAGTCTACGCGACCTTCAGCAGTGAAGTAAAAAACAATTTTGTTGCGGTCAAATGTATACTCCACATCAACCAATCTCATATCCAGCTGATGCTCTATCACTTTTTCAACACAAACTTCAAAAGCTTGTTCTGCTTCCTGTTGATTTTCTTTCACACGTTCACGATCACTCTCGTCTGCAAGACGGATGATCTTCTTCAATGGCAAGACAACATCTTCATCATCTATTTCATTACTTCGACTGGCCACTTTTCCATACTCTACACCTCTTGCCGTTTCGACAATGACATAGTCACCAATTTCTATAGCTAAATCTAGAGGATCGAAATAATATAATTTACCCGCCTTTTTAAAACGGACGCCTACGACTTTAAACAAACAATAACCCCTCCTGCATAGTAAGCACCAATTGTTCTAGTAAAAGCGTACGATTCATATTTTGATGCAATCGTTTTTTTGCCTGCAAGATGGCATCTATTTTCACAGTTAAACTGCTATACGCATTTTTAACAGAGTGTCTGGTGAAGAGTTCTAGTTGATCGGGATACGCGATGGTTGACTGCAATCCCGCTTTCACCGCAACAATATCACGGTAAGCACAGAGAAGCAAGTCAATTCCCTGTTCGCAATCACTCTTTTCTTTCATTAAAGGCATCCAGTCTGTCTGAATGAACAACAACGCTTCTCCTGGCGATCGTTGTTCAATTGCCTCTACTAATTTTAACACTAATCTTCGTCTCTGTACAAAGGAATCTTCTTGCGCCATTTCATATGCTTCATTTGCATTTGCTGTCATCATCGTAACTGTGGCCGCCATAGATGGTGTAACACCTTTAGCAACAAGACTTTCCATTATATGTTGTCGATTCATTGGTTGTAAGGAAATACGCTGACAGCGAGATTGAATCGTTGACAAAATAGATTGATAAGAATCCGTTAAGAGGATTGCCGTTACATTTCCCTCAGGTTCTTCAAGGAACTTCAGTAATGTATTAGCTGCAGATGTATTCATTCGTTCTGCATTGGCTATCACGTATACTTTGCGACCTTCCTCATAACCTTTCTTCGTCATCTTCATAATCAAGCTAGACATCTGCTCTTTTTTTATATCCTGTCCATCGGGTCTAATTAATACAACATTAGGATGATTACCTGAATCTATCCTTTTACATGAGTTACATGTTTCACATGGAACATTTCCCTTCGGATTCATACAAAGCAAAAGTTTAGTAAAATAGAAGGCAACTGCTTCTTTTCCCACTCCATGTGTGCCATCAAATATATAGGCATGACCAATACGTTTTCTCTCATAAATGGCTTGTAAACGTTTAGTAATTTGTTGTTGAGACTGCAGTGCTTGCGCTTGCATCGTATCTAACATGCAATCTCCTCCTTATTGTTCACATGTTGCAAAAAACCCCGTACTACAAGTGTTGTAGCACGGGATTACGTATATAAGTTGATAAGAAGTCCCTTGATCTCGCCGATTTTTGCCAGCAGGTCAATGGATGTCTCTTCTTCATCTAATAATGCTTCAGTCAGTGCAATTAGTTTTTCGTCTATTGTGCGAACAATCTTCAACCGACGTCCGTCACCGAATTGATTCCACGTATGGGACTGTTTTAGTTCAATGCCAGATTCGACAGCTTCTTTTAAAAATCGTTTAATCAGCATTTTATACTTTGCCATATCACGCAGATTACGTGATCTAGCTAGCCGATCCCCCGCTGTTGAAATATCCCCAAATAAACGAGTAATTTGTTCGCCTTGTAACCGTGCTCCTTGTTTCTCCACCATTTGACCAAAGCGCGCATTACCTGTCTGTTGGCGAAGCGAGTCTGGCGGAAGTTTATCCATTCCTGTCCGGAAATCACCATTGACTTTCATCGACGTTCACCTCAATATCAAAAATGGTGGAACTGTTCAATTGGCAAGACAAATACCGTGGCTCCGCCTACTTCAACTTCTATTGGATAAGGTATATAGGAATCCGCATTACCGCCCATCGGTGATACAGGTGCTACCATCTGATCACGCGAACGACAATTTTCACGAATCAAGTCCAACGCTTTTGACACTAACTCATCTTCTACACCCATCAAAAATGTAGTATTTCCTGCACGAAGAAATCCGCCTGTACTAGCTAATTTCGTATTCCGAAAATCACTTTTAGTTAACGCAGAAGATAATCGGTTACTATCTTGGTCCTGTACGACTGCTACAATCAGTTTCAATGTACTCTCCCCTTTTTCCGATTTCTTATAAAAATAGTGTTCCTCACTATTATATCATGAATCTCTATGCTTGTTGACTTCTGAACTTATAATTTCCCAAACATTTTCGACAACTTCCGATTGTGGTTTCCGCGCATCAACTACGCGGAATCTTATTTCATCATTACTTATTACTTTTTGATAGCCTTCATACACTCGCTGATGAAACTCTATTGTCTCAAGATCTAAACGATTTTGTTCTCGGTCTTTATCTTTCCAAATTCTCTCTAAACCAACTTCTGGTGGTACATCAAAAAAAACGGTGCAGTCAGGCATATGTTCACCTATCGCAAATAAATTAATGGCGAATACTTCATCTAAACCTAACCCCCGTGCGACACCTTGATACGCTAATGAACTATCAATAAAACGATCGCATAGTACGATCTTTTCTGATTCAATAGCAGGCAGAATCTTTTGCACTAAATGTTGACGTCGCGCAGCCGCGTATAGTAACGCTTCCGTCTTGCCATCCATCGCCTGATGAGTGGAATCTAAAATCACTTCACGTATTTTCTCAGCGATTGGGATTCCACCAGGCTCTCGCGTCACCATCACTTCATATCCTTGATCTTTCAAACGTCTAGCCACTTCTTGTAATACAGTCGTCTTGCCTGCTCCTTCTGGTCCTTCGAAGCTAATGAACAATCCTGTCATAGTAAAACATCTCCACCCTCTTCAACAACTACTTTTAGTTGATTGGTCTTTAAGTCGACAGCTCCTTGAAAGTGACTTCCTGCCACAATCAATGTCTTCATATACGTAATATGTTCTTGTAAAATCCGCTCACCCGCGCAAAGTAATGGAATTCCTGGTGGATAAGGCACAATCGCCTCTGCCGCGACAAAACCAATAGCCTGATCCATATTACACCATATCTTTTTCATTTCGCTTAACTTTTTCGTGTGATAGGCAGTAGTTGAAATCGCCGGGATGTAGCCTAAATTGCTAGGCGGCACTGCACTTTTCTCAAGCAGTTTCAGTGATTCGACCGCCATTCTGCATTTCTCGACTAATTTCTTTTGGTGACTATTATACCCTACTTTTAATAGTGGCAATATCCATAACACCTGATACAGATCAGCCAATTCTGTATAAATCCCTTGCTTTTCTAACGCTTCTTGTACCATAAATCCAGTATACCCTTCCACACGTACTAACAATTTTACAGGATCATCCGTCTCTATTACGTAAACATTTGGAACATCTTGTAAATTATTTAACAGCACTTGGCGATACACCTGAAAAAACATTCCATCCTCTGCCGTATAAGAAGCTGCATAGTAACGTGCATCATCTAAAGATGCCATGATTACATAGGACGGACTACTGGACTGCAACATATGCAAGAAGTGCGCAACTCTTTCTATACTAACAAGTTCTGATTTGACATGTAAAAAAGAACCCATCGTCATAGCAGGCAATGTTTTATGTGCAGATTGAACTACCACATCTGCGCCTAATTGCAATGCGCCGTCGGGAAATATTGTATCTGCAACAAAGTGTGCACCGTGCGCTTCATCTACTAATACAGGAATACCTTTCGCATGACAGCAACTAATAATTTCTTTTAATTCTTTATTGACCAATCCGTAGTAAGTGGGGTTTGTAAAAATAGCTGCTTTTACATCAGGAAATTGGATAAGTGCTGTCTTAACACTTTCTCCTTCTACACATCCAGCAGTCTGTGTAGATTCATCCCATGTAGGAGATAGAAATATCGGTTTGGCACCAGTAAGTTCTAACGCATGAAAGATAGATTTGTGTGCATTTCTCTGTACTAGTACCCTATCGTTTTGTCCAACTGTCGCATATATCATAGCTAAATTTCCAACAGTTGATCCATTCACTAAAAAGAAACTCCGCTTACTGCCATATAACTTTGCTAATTTTATCTCTGCATGCTGTATTGCTTCTTGCGGCTCATGTAAATCGTCAAGTCCTGTCAACTCCGTCACGTCGTAAGCCAATGCTTGTCGCAGTTTGCGAGGCAATCCAGACAAAGTTCCGTGTTTATGGCCGGGCACGTGAAATGAATGATGCTTCTCTTCATAAAAGCTTTCAAGTGCTTGAACGAGTGGGCGATCTTTATATGTCATCTGCTACACCTCTCTTTTTCAATGAAAACACAAAAAAGCCATTCACTATGAAAACATAGTGAATGGCTTCGCTTGCCCAGCAACGTCCTACTCTCACAGGGGGAAACCCCCAACTACCATCGGCGCTGAAGAGCTTAACTTCCGTGTTCGGTATGGGAACGGGTGTGACCTCTTCGCTATCGTTACTAGACTGTTGAGTTGTTCACTCAAAACTGGATAAAAGACATTGGGTTGTTCAAGTAACTGCTTCTGCTTTTCGTGTTGTCCAGCTAAATCGACCAGATGCTCGGGTCATAAGTCAGCTTGGCTGCGCGACAAAAACCGTCGCTTCGCCAATCCGTCTTATGCCTGTCGTATCTAGACGGTCGATTTAACTTTTCATTTTGTCCAGCTTCAGCAGCCAGATGCTCGGGCCATAAGTCAAAGCTGTTTCGTGGTAAAGAGCACCACTGCACATCTTCGCCTTATGCCTGCCGCATCTAAACGGCTGCTTCCGCTTTTCAATAATAGGTTAAGTCCTCGATCGATTAGTATCTGTCAGCTGCACACGTCGCCGTGCTTCCACCCCAGACCTATCCACCTCATCTTCTTTGAGGGATCTTACTTACTTGCGTAATGGGAAATCTCATCTTGAAGGGGGCTTCATGCTTAGATGCTTTCAGCATTTATCCCGTCCATACATAGCTACCCAGCGATGCCTTTGGCAAGACAACTGGTACACCAGCGGTATGTCCATCCCGGTCCTCTCGTACTAAGGACAGCTCTCCTCAAATTTCCTGCGCCCGCGACGGATAGGGACCGAACTGTCTCACGACGTTCTGAACCCAGCTCGCGTGCCGCTTTAATGGGCGAACAGCCCAACCCTTGGGACCGACTACAGCCCCAGGATGCGACGAGCCGACATCGAGGTGCCAAACCTCCCCGTCGATGTGGACTCTTGGGGGAGATAAGCCTGTTATCCCCGGGGTAGCTTTTATCCGTTGAGCGATGGCCCTTCCATGCGGAACCACCGGATCACTAAGCCCGTCTTTCGACCCTGCTCGACTTGTAGGTCTCGCAGTCAAGCTCCCTTATGCCTTTGCACTCTACGAATGATGTCCAACCATTCTGAGGGAACCTTTGGGCGCCTCCGTTACTCTTTAGGAGGCGACCGCCCCAGTCAAACTGTCCACCTGACACTGTCTCCTGCCCGGATCACGGGCATGGGTTAGAAGTCCAATACAGCCAGGGTAGTATCCCACCAATGCCTCCTCCGAAGCTGGCGCTCCGGAATCAAAGGCTCCTACCTATCCTGTACAGGCTGCACCGGAATTCAATATCAGGCTACAGTAAAGCTCCACGGGGTCTTTCCGTCCTGTCGCGGGTAATGCGCATCTTCACGCATATTATAATTTCACCGAGTCTCTCGTTGAGACAGTGCCCAGATCGTTACGCCTTTCGTGCGGGTCGGAACTTACCCGACAAGGAATTTCGCTACCTTAGGACCGTTATAGTTACGGCCGCCGTTTACTGGGGCTTCAATTCAGAGCTTCGCTTGCGCTAACCCCTCCTCTTAACCTTCCAGCACCGGGCAGGCGTCAGCCCCTATACGTCACCTTACGGTTTTGCAGAGACCTGTGTTTTTGCTAAACAGTCGCCTGGGCCTATTCACTGCGGCTCTCTCGGGCTATTCACCCTACCAGAGCACCCCTTCTCCCGAAGTTACGGGGTCATTTTGCCGAGTTCCTTAACGAGAGTTCTCTCGATCACCTTAGGATTCTCTCCTCGCCTACCTGTGTCGGTTTGCGGTACAGGCACCTCCCGCCTCGCTAGAGGCTTTTCTTGGCAGTGTGAAATCAGGGACTCTGGAGACAATTCTCCTCGCCATCACAGCCCAGCGTTAGATGAAAACGGGATTTTCCTCGTTTTCCGCCTCACTGCTTAGACACACAACCAACTGTGTGCTCACCCTATCCTACTGCGTCCCCCCATTACTCAAACGGCGGGGAGGTGGTACAGGAATATCAACCTGTTGTCCATCGTCTACGCCTATCGGCCTCGACT
>NZ_CP031230.1:2865000-2885000 GCF_003351785.1 Sporosarcina sp. PTS2304 | reverse complement strand
GCCAGAGTAGCTTCTTCCATGAACGCCGAAGCAGTTTCCGAATCCGTTACCGACTGTTGAGCATCGTCTTGGTTTTTTTGACTGCCCAGGCCATTTTTGCGGATAAAATCTGCCCGTACTTCTAGCCAGCTTTCTTCAGCAACGTAAATCACTTCATAGCCTTTACCGGTACGTTGCAATAACGCATCGGATAGACCTGCTTGCAGTGTGGCATTCTCAGAAGCCATGAGGCAATGAATTTCATATTTAAATTTTAACACAAAAGCCGTCTCTGATGCCGCAACCGGTTCAGTCTCTTCTAACAAAGCTGCATGTGAGCGTTGTAAACTTTGCATCATACCCGCCCACTGCTCTCGAATCATTTGAATATCTGACTTTGTTGCAGCTTTCAGTACTTCAACAATTTTACCTGTAGGCACTTTAGCTGATCGGGAAGCTGTAGAAGCTGCACGACGAGTAGGGGCTTGAGGTTCATTTGAAGCTTGTGGTACAGAGCCCGAAGCCAATTGTTGTTGAAGTTGCCTAACTGTTTGTTCCAAGACAGCGAGTTTTTGAGACATTTCAGGATCTGATGCAGTAGCTGTTACATTCTGTTGATCGCCTGAGTGGATCATTTTCAAAAGGGCAGATTCTATATACACTTTTCCATGATTAGAAAACCGCATCTCTTGTTGCGTTTTAGACAGAACATCAATATAGCGGTATAGTTCATCAGAATGAAACGCTTGCGCGAGTTCTTTAAATTTCTCACCATTAGAAATTAACTCTAATAAATCCGTTAGTTCTGGTGCTGTGCCAAGCAAAAGCATATCTCGAAAAAAGGTAATCATATCTTCCGCTAACCGACCTACATCTTTTCCTTCTGCTATTAGCTGATGGAGTAATGAAAGTGCAGCTCCCGCGTCTTTCCCTTGAATCGCTTGTGCAAGCTGATAAAAGATTTCTTCCCCTATCGCACCTGTTACGAGCAGAGCATCTTCGGTAGTTAGTTCATCTCCACTAAATGATATCGCTTGGTCAAGCATACTGAGTGCATCTCGCATTCCCCCGGTAGCCGCTTGAGCAATCGCGCGCAAAGCTCCTTCTTCAGCCGTCACATGAATATCACCTAGCACCTGGCGCATACGTTCCATAATTTCTACTGCTGTAATGGGTTTAAAGTCAAAACGCTGACATCTAGAAATAATCGTTAATGGCAGTTTATGCGGCTCTGTTGTCGCTAATATAAATACAACATGTGCAGGTGGTTCTTCTAACGTCTTCAATAATGCATTAAAAGCTGAATTCGAAAGCATATGCACTTCATCAATGATATAAACTTTAAAACGTGCATTCGAAGGGGCTACATGGACTCTTTCGATAATATCTCGAATTTCTTCAACACGTGAATTAGAAGCCGCGTCAAATTCAGTTACGTCCGTATTGGAACCTTCTGTAATGCTTTTACATGTCTGGCATTCATTGCACGGCTCTGCTGCCGGTCCATTTTCACAGTTTAACGCTTTGGCAAATATCTTCGCTGCACTCGTCTTCCCTGTTCCACGCGGTCCGGAAAACAAATACGCATGTGTTGTTTTCTGATGAAGAAGGGTATTCTGCAGTGTTTGCTTAATCGCTTGTTGTCCAGACATCTCACCGAATGTTTGAGGTCGATATGCCCGATATAGTGCTTGATAAATCAACTGCTTTTCCCCCTCTTCAATACTATGCATAGTTCTCTAATTATAACATGAATTTGAATAGAATAGTTTCCAAATCACTTGAGTGACTTACGCAAAAACCTCAGTCCACTCATCTTTCTTCGCAAGCATAGTACGCGCCAATTCTTTAGCGCCTTCTAAACTATGGCTTGCTGCCCAGCCGCATTGCATCTCATTACATGCAGGTACTTCTGTAGCTACTAGTACATCTTGTAAAGTTTTCTCTACTATAGAGAGCACGTCTTCATAATCTTCATGATTGATCAATGCTAAATAATAGCCTGTTTGACAACCCATTGGACTAATATCTACAATTTTATCTGAATGGTCACGACTGAACTCTGCCATCATATGCTCAAGAGAGTGAATAGAAGGCATGTCCATATGTTCTTTATTTGGCTGACAGAATCGCATATCGTATTTGTAAATCTTGTCTCCGTTTTGACCTTCCGAAGTTCCGGCTAATCGAATATAAGGTGCTTTTACTTTCGTATGATCCAAATTAAAACTTTCAACGTTCATTTTCTTTTCAGACATTGCAAACCGCTCCCCTTCATAAATAAATTCGTTCTCTTTCGAAGTATACACTATTTCGCAGACATAAAAAACTCGCCCATTAGAAAACGGGCGAGTGAGTTGTTCAATTAAAGCCGTGCACCTTCCTTCGACTGCCGCACATAAGCGTTACTCTTGTCGTTGGCTCGGCCTAGGCTACCCCGCGGCACATGAGAGAGTCCACTTAATGCTGCTTCCTTCCGGACCTGACATGATTCATGGGTTCCCATTGCGCAGGACCCAGACGTCAACACTACGTGCAAAAGGCAGACCCTACAATACGGACAGCCTCGAAAAGGAGTTCAGTCTTGCTAGAGCGGATTGCAAGTTACAGGGCACCGCTAATTCCCCACCTAGCACGGCATTTCTAATTATACAGATTCCTTACTAAAAATCAAACGTTATCTGTATTTTATTGATGAACTATTTTAACAGTGCTAAAATGTATAGAAAGCGGGGTGTAAATATTATGAAAGCTAAAGAGTTTGAGCTAAGTTTCAGAAATCCCGAAGTGCGAATGTACGCAGCCATTATATTGCCAGGCATTGTCATTGGACTTCTTATTATTATTTTTTCGAATTCAGAATTCCAGTTCACTTATGCATGGATTGTACAAGCCGTCAGCTTACTCATTTTCTATTGCTGGCGTTTCTTTTATAAAAGAAAAAAAGTTTCTAATAACAGTTGACGAGTTCTAAAATGCATGATATATTATTACTTGTCTAATATGGAGGAATACCCAAGCCCGGCTGAAGGGATCGGTCTTGAAAACCGACAGGGGTGTTAAAGCCCGCGGGGGTTCGAATCCCTCTTCCTCCGCCATATTTTGACTCTACACGTTACATGATGTAACGTTTTTTTATTTCTTTAAAAACAGCGACCGGACAAATATCCGGTCGCTGTTTTATTTTGTTATAATTGCTCCTGTTGTAGCAGGTTGCAATGCAATTGCTTGATAGTGGGGAAACCGTTCGTCCAGTGAAGCCGCCACTTGCTTTTCAGTGGTGGGCGGTACAGCTATAAATAAAGAAGGGCCCGCTCCGCTAATCGTCATACCATACGCTCCTGCTTCGTGACATGCTACACGTATTTCGTCGAAGTTAGGAAAACCGACTTTGCGATAAGGTTCATGAAATAGATCACGTTCCATCATGCGTCCAGCTGTCGCCCAATCTTCCTGGGCAATTGCAGCTGTCATCACACTTCCCGCCGCACTTCCGCGAACAGCTTCTTTGTGTGTCAATTGCTCTGGCAATAGCCCACGAGAAGCTTCTGTTTTCAATGCAACTGGTGGCACTAGAATGACGACACCGATTGGAGGTGTAGGGAATGTCAATACTTCCATTTCTTCATCTGTAAAGTACGATACTGTTAACCCGCCTAACAGAGCTGCAGTAACATTGTCTGCATGTCCTTCAAGTTCACTTCCGATACGCAGCTTATCTTGCGTCTCCAGCTGTAAGTGTGCCACTTCATTTGCGATCTCAATTCCAGCAGCAATGGCCGTTGCACTGCTACCAAGACCTTTTCCTAATGGAATATCTGAAGACACAACTAACTTCTGAGGTGACGCAGTTTTATGATACTTGGCAACTACTTGCTGGATCGTTTGTACGATTAAATTCGTTTCATCCGTTGGAAGCTCAGCATATTCCTTATCTTTATACTCGACTTCCCATTGTGGTGCAGTTGCTACCTCTATAGTCATTGTTAATGAAAGGGCAAGACCTAAATGATCGAAGCCGGGTCCGAGATTTGCCGTTGTGGCTGGTACGGTTACTGAAAAACCGGCTTCTTTCATTATTCGTTCCCCTCTTTCAATTCTTTCAAGAAGTTATTAAACTGATCATTTGTCATTAATGGTTTGTGAGAATTAACGTTAATGGCGGTTTCAGGATCTTTCAAACCGTTTCCAGTTAAAATTCCTACAATTGTCGTCCCTTTTTCAATCAAGCCAGCGTCAAGACGTTTTTTAATGCCTGCAATAGTCGCACATGATGCCGGCTCTGCGAAGATCCCGTCTGTCGATGCGAGTAGCTGATACGCTTCTAAAATTTCTTCATCTGTTGCAGATAAAATGTCTCCACCTGATTCCTCAAGTGCTTGAGTAGCTAAATGCCAGCTTGCAGGATTTCCAATACGGATTGCAGTTGCGACTGTTTCCGGCTCTTCAAATACACGGTCATATACAATTGGAGCTGCACCGTCTGCTTGAACACCAAGCAATTTCGGCGTGCCTGTTCCTTTTTTCTCAGCATACTCTTTAAAACCTTTCCAGGCAGCTGAAATATTTCCTGCATTTCCTACTGGTAAAGCGAAAATATCGGGAACTTTCCCTAATTGTTCAATCGCTTCAAATGCCACTGTCTTTTGTCCTTCTAGACGGTAAGGATTCACTGAGTTAACTAACGCAATTTTACCTTCTCCTACTTCACGTACCATACGAAGTGCTTCGTCAAAGTTGCCTTCAATTGCTACGATTTCCGCCCCGTACATTTTTGCTTGTGCTAATTTACCAAGCGCAATACGACCTTCAGGAATAACGACGATTGTGCGCATACCTGCACGCGCTCCATATGCAGCCGCGGCAGCAGATGTATTACCTGTGGATGCACAAATCAAAGCCGTTTTCCCTTCTTCTTTTGCCTTCGCAACCGCCATTACCATTCCGCGGTCTTTAAACGAGCCTGTTGGATTCGTCCCTTCAGTTTTCACATAGAGATTGATACCCCACTGCTTTGACAAGTTTTCAAGATAGATTAACGGTGTATTTCCTTCCTGCAAAGTAAGCGCAGGCGTGTTTTCTGTTACGGGTAACCATTCTTTATATTCCTCGATTAGTCCATTCCATCTTCTCATGTTAAATTATTCTCCTTCCACCCGGTAATGACTTAAGATGTCAATGACCGCCGGTGTATCTTTTAAGTCTGCCAAAATATCTAAATGTTGTTGACGTGAAATTTTATGGGTAATGAAAATTAAGTCTGCACCTTCATCTTGTAATTCAGAATCTTGGACGACTGTCGCCAAGCTAGCTTTATGATGGCTATAAATCGAAGTCAGCTCCGTTAGTACACCGATCTCATCCCGAACAGTAATACGGTGGAAATAACGAGCAAACTTTTGATCATCTGATTTCACTTTCCGTTCGAATTGCGGTGCATGCATTCTTTTACCATTTACACCTAGCAGTAAGTTACGGCAAGCTGCTACAACGTCTCCTGTAACAGACGTTGCTGTAGGCAATGAACCAGCACCCGGTCCGTAAAACATCGTCTCTCCCACCGCATCACCATACACATACACGGCGTTGAATTCATTATTAACCGTAGCTAGCGGATGTGAATTAGGGAAAAATACAGGCTCTACAGCCACTTCAATTCCTTCCTCGTCTTTCTTTGCCGTTCCAGCCATTTTAATTGTATAACCGAATTGTTCAGCTAACTCCAAATCTCCATCTTTAATCTCCTTCATCCCACGAACAAATACATCATCGAGGTGCACTTCAGTTGAGAAAGATAGTGAAGCAAGGATGACCATTTTACGTGCGGCATCAATGCCATCGACGTCTGCTGTAGGATCAGCTTCTGCAAACCCTAATTCCGTTGCTTCTGCCAATGCCTCTTTATAGGTCTTATTTTCGTGTTTCATTTTTGTTAAAATAAAGTTAGTTGTTCCATTGACAATCCCTGTAAGTGCAGTAATGCGATCAGATGCTAAGCCGTCTTCCAATGTACGGATCAGTGGAATACCGCCACCTACACTCGCTTCATATAGAAGGTCGCACTTCATTTGATCTGCGAGTTTTAATAGTTCAGGGCCTGACTCAGCCATGACATCTTTATTCGCTGTTACGACACCTTTGCCCGCTTCTAATGAACGGCGTATGGCGTCAGACGAACCGCCTGTTACTTCAATGACTAAATCGATTTCCGGATCATTAAGTACCTCATCTAATGAAGTAGTGAACATTTCTTTCGGAATGACGCCATTGCGTTTTTTATCTAAGTTTTTGACGACGACCTTTTTAATCGAGACGCGAACGCCAAGCTTATGTTGCAAGTCCTCTTGATGATTATGCAGGATGGTTGCAACCCCACTTCCTACTACTCCATAGCCCAATAAACCGATATTAATTTCATTTTTCATTTGACGATTCTCCTAACTATATGTACACTATGAAAAAACAATCGTTCTTCGCATAAGGACAATTATAGAGAATTATGTCTTTAATAACAACCGTTTTTATGAATCTTCTAAAATAATAGAAATTTAAACTTAAATATAGATAGGATCTGGTATAACGTGAAAGTGTGTAAATTTGGTGGTACATCCGTTGCATCCGCAGAACAAATTCGTAAAGTAGTTGATATTGTCATGTCTGACCCTTCACGAAAGATTGTAGTCGTCTCCGCACCTGGTAAGCGTTTTTCAGCAGACATTAAAGTGACTGACCTGCTCATTGAACTGGCAGACACTTCTTTAGCGGGTCATGACACGACAGACGCTTTACAGAAAGTCGTGGAACGCTATCAACAGATTGCTGACGGTCTCGGACTGGACAATGAAATTGCGGAAATTATTGAGCGTGATTTGATTAGACGACTGAATAAAGATCAAACAGATGAAATCTTGTACGTCGACAGCTTAAAGGCTGCAGGTGAAGATAATAATGCAAAGATGATTGCGGCTTACTTCCAACATATTGGCGTAGAAGCAGAATACGTTAATCCCCGTGATGGCGGATTACTAGTCAACCATCGACCAGAACGCGTACGCGCGCTGCCTGAAGGTAATGAGAAGCTTTGTACATTGCGAGATAAAAAAGGCATTATCGTCTTCCCGGGCTTCTTTGGTTACACTGATGACGGCACGTTGCGGACATTTAACCGTGGCGGCTCTGATATTACCGGTGCCCTTTTAGCGGCTGCTACAAATGCTGAACTGTATGAAAACTTCACTGATGTCGATTCCGTCTTTTCGGCTAACCCGACTGTTATTGAAAATCCGCGCGCAATTGACGCGATGACATATCGAGAAATGCGTGAATTGGCTTATGCCGGTTTTTCTGTCTTCCATGAAGAGGCTTTAGTTCCGGCATTCCGTCATAAGATTCCAGTGTGCATTAAAAATACGAATAATCCGAGTGCTCCAGGTACAATGATTGTACGCAATCGTGATCACCAACTTCAATCTGTCGTTGGTATCGCTGCTGACAACGGTTTCTCTACTTTATTCGTAGACAAATACTTGATGAACTTGGAAATTGGTTTTGGTCGTCATTTACTTCAAATTTTAGAAGAAGAAGAAATTCCTTACGAGCATACACCATCGGGAATCGATAACTTATCTGTTATTATTCGTGACGAACATCTGACGTCTGAAAAAGAAGCACGTATCATCGATCGAATCGAACAAGAACTGCATCCTGACGATGTACATTTCCAACGTGGTTTTTCTATGATCGTACTCGTAGGAGAAGGTATGCGCCATGCTCGCGGTCTAGCAGCACGCGCCGCTTCCGCTATTGCACGAACAGGCGCAAATATTGAAATGATTAACCAAGGCTCTTCAGAAGTCAGTTTAGTATTTGGGATTCAAGAAAAAGACGAAAATAGTGTACTTCGTGAGTTATATCAAGAGTTTTTTACAGAAGTACCGGTACATTAAAATAAATGGCGGTACCCTTTAGTCACAGGGTATCGTCTTTTTCTGCATAACCTCTGCTATCTTCTCGATAATCCTGTCCACATCTTCTTCCTTAGAAAGCAAATCATATTCCGTAATATTTAAGCGGACGATAGGACAAGCAGTAAATGAGTTAATCCATTGTTCGTATCGCCTGTACATTTCTTCCCAATACGCACGAGGAGTTTGTAGCTCCATATTCCTTCCACGTTCATCAATCCGATCAAGAATCGCTTCCAATGGCCCTTCCAAGTAAATTAATACATCCGGATGCGGAAAATAAGGGGTCATCACCATAGCATCATATAAGCCCATATAAGTTTCATAGTCGACCGCGTCCATTGTCCCTTTATCCGCATGCATTTTTGCGAAGATTCCTACATCCTCATAAATGGAACGATCTTGTACAAAACCTCCGCCATTTTCAACTATTCTCTTTTGTTCTTTAAAACGTTCTGCCAAAAAGAATATTTGCAGATGAAAACTCCAACGTTCAAAATCTGTATAAAACTTTTCTAAGTAAGGATTTTTCGCCACATTTTCATAAGATGCTTGGAAACTCAAACGTGAAGCAATGACTCTAGTCATAGTCGACTTCCCTACTCCTACCATGCCCGCTACTGCAAACACACTATTTTTCGGTATAGTAAGTGATTTCATTCAACTTCAAACCTTTCTGCACGGCATCACGAACTTGATTCATTATAATTTCCATATCTTCTTTATTCTTCACGAAGTCTAATTGATCACCATCAATATGAATGACTGGCATTGTAGGATGTTCATTTTCAAACTCCGGAATATAAGAACGATAATCTGCCGACAACTGACGTAAATAGGAGGGATCTATATCGGTTTCATAAGAACGTCCACGTAGTTCAATCCGCTGTTGCAACGTCGGCAGGTCAGCTGATAATGAAATAATAATATTAGGCATAGGCAAATCTTCAGTCAAAATACGATAAATTTCTCTGTATTTCGAGAAATCTGTTGCATTTAATGTTCGTTTTGCAAACAGCATATTTTTGAATATATGATAATCCGCTACGACACCTTTACCAACGGATAAATATTCTTTATTAATTTGCTTTAATTGTTCATAACGATTGCACAAGAAAAACATTTCTGTTTGAAAACTCCATTTCTTTTTATCTTGATAGAATTGATCTAAGAAAGGATTTTCATCACTGATTTCTTGCAATTGTTGATAGGAAAAGGTCTTGGCAATTGCTGTGGTCAACGTAGTTTTCCCTACACCAATTGGACCTTCTACAGCAATAAATGGAACAAACACGTAGCACTCACCCTTCCGATTTAGTTGCACGTTCTATTTTAACATATCTGCTTACTGTCTAGGAAAAATAGTTACGATCATTTAATTGTTTCACGTGAAACATTCACTTAATTGATTTTGATTGATCGCATGGTAAACTTATTTATAGGGAGTGAGATGTATGCAAAATGATGATAGTTTTTATATGAAACTCGCTATAAAAGAAGCAGAAAAAGCAGCAGACCTTGCGGAAGTTCCTATTGGTGCAGTTATCGTTCACGACGGTACAGTTATTGCGCGTGCACATAATTTGCGTGAAACTACACAAAATGCTTTAACACACGCTGAACTATCCGCTATTCAATCCGCCTGCGAACAGATAGGTAGCTGGCGGCTGGAGAATACTGTTCTTTATGTAACGTTAGAGCCTTGCCCCATGTGCGCTGGAGCCATACTGCAATCACGAATTCCACGCGTAGTTTATGGAGCACGTGATCCTAAAGGTGGCTGCGTCCATACACTGTATCAGCTATTGAATGATTCCCGCTTTAATCATGAATGTGAAGTAACAGAAGGTGTTTTGGCAGATGAATGCGGACAATTACTCACTACCTTTTTCCGTTCTCTTCGAATGAACAAAAAATCGGCAAAAAAAGAAGCTAGTTCACAAGAATAAACCTTGGGAACTAGCTTCTTTTTTAATTAGGTGCTACAATTTTATCTTTTCCACCCATATATGGACGCAACACTTCGGGTATTACAACAGAACCGTCCTCTTGCTGATAGTTCTCTAAAATTGCTGCGACTGTGCGGCCTACTGCTAGTCCACTGCCATTCAGCGTATGGACATACTCTGGCTTTGCGCCCGGTTCGCGTCTGAAGCGAATATGTGCGCGACGTGCTTGGAAGTCTTCAAAGTTTGAACAAGAAGAAATTTCACGATACATATTTTGTGTAGGAATCCATACTTCCAAATCATACTTTTTAGCAGCTGTAAATCCTAAGTCTGCCGTACACATTTTTAACGCACGATATGGCAAGTTCAACAATTGAAGCACACGTTCAGCATGACCTGTTAATTTTTCTAGCTCGTCATAAGAATCTTCAGGCTTTACGAAACGCACTAGTTCCACTTTATTGAATTGATGCTGACGGATCAAACCGCGCGTATCACGTCCTGCAGAGCCGGCTTCTGAACGGAAGTTTGTGCTGTATGCTGTAAAAGCAATTGGTAATTTTGCTCCGTCTAAAATTTCATCACGATAGAAGTTTGTTACAGGCACCTCAGACGTCGGAATCAAGAAATAATCTTCCTCTTCGATTAAAAATGCATCTTCTTCAAATTTTGGTAATTGTCCTGTGCCCGTTAAGCTTGTACGATTGACTAAATACGGTGGTAACATTTCTTCATAACCATGCTCTTCTTGGTGAAGATCCAGCATGAAATTAATCAAAGCACGTTCTAGTCTTGCTCCGAGTCCACGGTAAAATACAAAGCGGCTACCTGTAACTTTTGCCGCTCTTTCAAAATCAAGAAGTTGTAGGTCTGTTCCGATCTCCCAGTGCGGCTTTGGTTCAAAGTCAAACGTTGGTTGTTCTCCCCACGTGCGGACTTCGACATTGTCATCTTCACTGTCTCCTACTGGTACGCTATCATGCGGGATATTCGGAATACGCATTAGTACATAATTCAGTTCTTCTTCCACTTTTGATAATTCCGCGTCGTATGCCTTAATTTCTTCCCCTACTGTCTTCATTTTTGCTATAACTTCGTCTGCGTTTTCTTTGTTTCTTTTCATTTGTGCTACTTGCTGAGATACTTCATTGCGCTCTGCTTTAAGAACCTCAACCTTTGATAAAATAGCACGGCGCTTTTCATCGAGACCTCCAAACTTCTCAAAGTCCGTTAAGTCTTCTCCTCTTTTGCTTAGCTTCTCTTTTACTTCTTCAAAATTTGCACGTAGTACTTTACTATCTAACATGTCATCTGCCTCCTCTATTTTTTTACATTGGTAATGTACACTATCACGGCGTCTTACGCTTTTGTTTTGACTAGCTTCTGACGCCAGTCTCTCGGGTCACTTCGGTCTTTTCGAAAAGGTGCAAAGTGCGGCACCTTTGTCGATAAGCCCTCCAGTGCCTGTCGAGGCTGAACGGCGTCTTACGCTTTTGTTTTGAATACAAAAAAAGCCCTCTATCCCCTGTAGAAGGGACGAGAACTACCCGCGTTGCCACCCAAATTGACTGATGATCAGTCCACTTGTTTGAGATATCGGCTCAACTACCGGCAGAACCTACTCGTTTCGATTCTGCTACTCCAGGATGGATTCACAATGGTTTTTACTGACTTTCACCACCCGCCAGCTCTCTAAAAAAAACACAGTTGCTACTAGTTCCTATCATCGTGATGCATGTGAAATTAGATATACCATACTACAAAAATAAGGCGTTGACAAGGACTAGCTTGTTTCACTCAAATATAATCATTTGTTGGCTTGTTCTTTTAAAGTGAGTCGATAAGTTGAGGTGGGGGTTCTGAAGATTTGGCGTTCAAAGGATGAGAAAGTGAGAGTCGGATGGAATATCGTTATGTTGCGTTTCAGCCCGATGTGTTTAGGGAGGTATGTGAACTATACAGGCCCTAACGCACTTCTGGCGAGTCTGCCGCGCGCCTTTAGGAAAGCGTCCGGTTATGGATGGGGAGTCCTCAAGTGTGTACTACCTCTACAAATACTTATCAATAACAGTTCGTTCCCCAAAAAAGACTATTCCCTTCTTTAGA
Source organism: Sporosarcina sp. PTS2304 (assembly GCF_003351785.1). GTDB lineage: Bacteria > Bacillota > Bacilli > Bacillales_A > Planococcaceae > Sporosarcina. The sequence goes on along the minus strand of NZ_CP031230.1, from coordinate 2,873,002 downwards.
TAATTAGCAGGCTTGATAAAATAATAGTAAGCAGAGAAAAACGAATGGCTTTTCTCTACTTACTTTATGCAAATATTTGATTGAGTGAAGACCATTTATATTTAAGAACTGCGTGTCGCCATTAATTCGTTGTTGGCAAGTGTAGATATTTCTATGCCCTTCATAGGTGTGCCAATTCCTTTTGATAGTTCCGCCAGTAAAGAATAGTCTTGGTAGTTTGTTGTTGCCTGGACGATTGCACGAGCAAATGCTTCGGGATTTTCTGATTTAAATATTCCAGATCCGACGAAGACTCCATCTGCCCCTAGTTCCATCATCAATGCTGCATCGGCCGGCGTGGCTACACCCCCAGCTGAATAGTTAACGACGGGTAGACGCCCTGCTTCTTTTATAGCGAGTAAAATTTCAAAGGGAGCCCCTAACTCACGTGCTTCCGTCATCAACTCATCTTTGTTCATATGTACGATTTTATTCACTTGTGCATTAATCATACGTAAGTGACGTACTGCTTCTACAATATTTCCTGTGCCTGGTTCACCTTTTGTGCGAAGCATTTTTGCTCCTTCTCCTAAACGGCGAGCAGCTTCTCCTAAGTTTCTGGCCCCACAGACGAATGGCACACTGAACTCGCTTTTTAATAAATGGAATTCGTCGTCCGCTGGAGTCAGGACTTCACTCTCATCAATATAATCGACTCCCATTGATTCGAGAACACGCGCTTCTGATATATGTCCTATACGCGCTTTAGCCATGACTGGAATTGACACTGCACGCTGTACTTCTTCAATAATGCTAGGATCTGCCATACGTGCTACACCACCAGCAGCTCGTATATCTGAAGGTACACGTTCTAGTGCCATAACTGCTATTGCACCTGCCGCTTCAGCTATCTTTGCTTGCTCCGCATTAATAACATCCATAATGACGCCGCCATAAGTAAAATTCATTTTTCTTCCTCCTTTTCGATATTTTCAGTATAATTGATTTTGACCATATTAAAATAACCAGATAACATATATATGACATGGTCAGTCGGAGGGATCTTAATGGATATGATTTTTATTGAACTTCAAAAGAATTCTAATATGCCACTCTATCAACAAATATATAACCAGATTAAACAAGATATTATTGATGGGAAATTTCCTGTAGGAATGAAATTACCTTCTAAACGTCAATTAGAAGACTTTCTAGGTGTCAGCCAGACGACTATAGAAATGGCTTACGATCAATTAACGGCAGAAGGTTTTATAGCGGCAGAACCACGGAAAGGATATTATGTACAAGCTATTGAGGAACTCTCATACGTACAGCCGACAAAAAATACTCTCTCTATTCCTACAAAAATGCTCAATGAACCTGTTCACTACGACTTCTCAGCAAACTCCATAGACACTGAACATTTTCCTTTCACAGCTTGGCGGAAATACGCACGTGATGTGATGGATCCATCCAATGCACACCTTTTACTACTTGGTGATCCGCATGGAGACTTTGAATTGCGTCAAGAAATAGCTCGCTACCTGTATCATTCACGTGGAGTGGACTGTGTTCCTGAGCAAATCATTGTTGGTTCCGGAACAGAACAGTTATTGCCGTTACTCATTCGAATTCTTGGAAAGGATGCGCAATACGCTATTGAAGATCCTGGTTACTTAATGACGCGTCATGTCTTCTCGGAAAATAACGGACAGACGATTCCTATCGCAGTGGATCAAGAAGGTCTCGACGTGAAGGCGCTTCAGAGAACGAATGCCACAATTGCTTACGTTACCCCTTCTCATCAGTTTCCAACGGGTACAGTGCTATCTGCGGCGCGCAGAACAGCCTTGTTGAACTGGGCAACTTCCAACTCCGAGTTTTTTATTATTGAAGATGATTATGATAGTGAGTTCCGTTATCGAGGACGTCCCATTCCCTCTTTACAAGGGATGGATAAAGGAGAAAAGGTCATCTATCTCAGTACGTTCACTAAATCTCTGATGCCTTCCATGCGAATTGCTTACATGGTACTTCCACCACGGCTTTTAGAGACGTATCGACAAGCCTTTATCCCCTATTCATCATCAGTACCGAGAATAGATCAGCACATACTTGCTCGTTTTATGGCAGATGGACAATTTTCACGGCATCTTAATCGCATGCGCAAGATTTACCGGCAAAAGATGTACACTTTAACGGAATACCTGACAAGCTATAAACCTATAGTTACATTTTCTGGTGATGAAGCGGGTATGCATATTTTATTGCATATACATACCGATAGAACAGAGCAAGAGTTACTTGAACAAGCACTCCAAGCAGGGATTAAAATTCATAATCTGCATACGTATAAAGTAATTCAAACACGCTCCGTTCCTTCTTTTCTTCTAGGTTTTGGCGGACTCTCCGAAGATGACATCAGAACGGGCGTAGATACACTCTTTCGCGTATGGAATATAAAAAAAGCAACGGCGCCTACTCAATAGGCCCGCTGCTTACTTTTACTTAAATAATCCTTTTACAAACCCAGTAGAGCTGTTCCATGCATTAGAAAAGAAATCACCAATTGCCCCCATAGTTAATGCGAACCAACCTGCTTTCTTGACATCTTCTGTTGTAATTACTTCCGTACCCGCTATCTTTCCATCGATAAAGCCCAGATCCGTGCCATCTTTTCGTACCACTTTCAAATGACCAATAACTGTCCCTTTTTTAATTGGAGCTTGAACTTGGCCATTTTTTACAAGTTTATCATCTACAACTAGTTGCGGCTCGTACTCTTCTTTATCACTTTTACGAATAATCATACTCACTGGCTCTTTTGAAGCAATGGCGACCTTTCTTTCTTTCCCTTTGATCACACCTAACGTCTTCTGTCCTTTAAATTGATATCCTTTAGATACTAATTCCACATTAGAAAACTGATTAAATCCATAGTCAAATAATGAACGTGTAGCATCAAAACGCGCTTTATACGAACCGACACCTTTGTCATCTACAGCATTCATTACGACAGCAATTAGCCGTTTATTTTCCCGTACTGCTGTCCCTGTAAAACAGTGCCCTGCAAATAGTGTAGTTCCCGTCTTTAGTCCGTCTACTCCGGGATATTCATAATCTAAGCCGGGAAGCATAAAATTCCAGTTTTTCATTTCAATAGCGTCAGACGTGCCTTCTCGAAAAATCTTTTGACTAATTTTAGTTGTATCTAGCACTTCTGGATAATCTTTTATTAATTGATACGCCAACTTTGCTACAGACCGTGCTGGCATAACGTTCTCGTCTTTTTCTCCAGAACCACTTGGATGCATTCCCTGTAAATCTTCATTATTCAATCCGGTGGAATTTACAAATTTATAATCAGTTAACCCAAGTTCTTTCGCTTTCTCATTCATTAAGTTAACAAACTCCGCTTCCGTCCCTGCGATAGTTTCTGCAATGGCAATAGTAGCCGCGTTGGCGGAGTAAATTGCGACAGCTTCGTATAGTTCACGAATTGTATACGTTCCGTCACGTCTCAGTGGAACATTACTCAATCGACGGTCTTGTGATATAGCGTATGTATAGCCATTGACCTTAAACTGTTGATCCCAAGTAATAGTACCTTCTTCAAGCGCTTCGAACATCAAATATTCCGTCATCATTTTAGTCATGCTCGCAATGCCTAGCGGTTGAGTGGCATTTTCTTCATACAATACTTTTCCGCTATCTGCATCAATCAGTATTGCTCCACCGACTCGAATTCCCAATGAGGATTCTGCTTTAGCTACAGGCACCATTCCTGCCATTGTCAAAAACATTACCGGCACCATGAATGCCACAAGCCATCTTCTTGTTACTTTTTTCACTCTTTATACCTCCGTCGTGATCATATCAAAAATCAGTGTACCATATTCATACAACTTGATGTATCGTTGCATGAAAAAAACACCTTTTCACCCAAAATACTGGTGAAAAGATGTCAGTTGATTTATACAGATGTCTATCTAGTAGTTTATCTAGTGATTAACGTACCGAGTAGTTAGGAGCTTCTTTTGTGATCTGCACCTGATGTGGGTGACTTTCCTGCAATCCAGCACCCGTCATACGAATGAATTGTGCATTCTCGCGGTGAGCTTCCAAATCCTTTGAACCACAATATCCCATGCCTGCGCGAATACCGCCAACAAGCTGGTGAATCGTGTCGGAAAGTGGCCCTTTATAAGGCATGCGGCCCTCAATTCCTTCAGGCACAAGTTTCTTCGCGTCTTCCTGGAAGTACCGATCCTTTGACCCTTTTTCCATAGCCGCTACAGATCCCATTCCACGGTACACTTTAAAACGACGTCCTTGGAAGATTTCAGAATCGCCGGGACTTTCAGTAGTACCTGCAAGCAGACTACCAAGCATCACCGCATGTCCGCCTGCAGCCAACGCTTTAACAATATCTCCGGAGTACTTAATCCCACCGTCCGCAATAATAGTTTTACCGTGTTTACGAGCAACTGTTGCACATTCATAAATAGCGGTAATTTGTGGAACGCCTACCCCTGCTACAACGCGTGTAGTACAGATGGATCCAGGCCCTATTCCTACTTTCACGACATCCGCACCCGCTTCATAAAGAGCTTCGGCCGCTTCGCCAGTCGCAACGTTACCAGCGACAATCGCAAGTTCTGGGTATTGTTCACGGATAGTTCTAACTGTATCAATAACACCTTTAGAATGACCGTGAGCCGTGTCGATTACAATGATATCGACTTCTGCTTGAACTAGCTTTTCAACACGGACAGACGTATCAGCAGTTACTCCAACAGCTGCACCGACTAACAGACGCCCAGCTTGGTCTTTTGCTGCATTTGGGAATTCAATAACTTTCTCAATATCTTTAATTGTAATCAGCCCATTAAGAATGCCTTTATCATCAACGATTGGAAGTTTTTCAATTTTATATTGCTGCAACATCTTCTCAGCATCTTCAAGTGTAGTCCCTACAGGAGCTGTCACTAAGTTTTCTTTTGTCATCACTTCATCAATAATAATAGAGTAATCTTGAATGAATCGTAAATCACGGTTCGTCAAAATACCCACTAGCTTTTTTTCTTCCATATTATTAACGATTGGTACACCAGAGATTCGGTATTTACCCATCAAGTGCTCTGCATCAAATACTTGATGTTCAGGAGTTAAGAAAAATGGGTTCTTGATCACACCATTTTCAGAACGTTTTACCGTTACAACTTCCTCAGCCTGCTGTTCTACGCTCATGTTTTTATGGATAATTCCGACACCGCCTTGACGAGCCATTGAAATAGCCATCTTTGATTCTGTTACCGTGTCCATTCCTGCACTGATAATAGGAATATTCAACTTAATCCGATCGGTTAAATTCACAGATAAGGATACAGTTTTCGGTAACACATCACTTGCAGCTGGCACCAATAATACATCATCAAACGTCAGACCTTCACGAGAAAATTTTGATTCCCACATTTACTTTCTGCCTCCTAGGATAAACTATTGTCAATTAAGATTATTAAAAGGTTATCAGCGTACTTGAAACGTGTCAAGGTACATATATACAAAATGAGTATTCTTATTATTCAATAAATAGTTTTTCAATTGATTTCTGCATTTTCAACGGATTGGTTTGTGGCGCAAAACGCTCGACAACTTGACCGTTAGGATCTATTAGAAACTTTGTAAAGTTCCATTTAATCCCTTCAGTTAACAATCCTTTTTGTTGCTCAGTTAAATAAGTAAATAAAGGGTCTGCATTATCTCCTTTTACATCTATCTTAGCAAACATAGGAAAGGTAACACCGTAGTTAACTTGGCAAAGATTCAAGGTTTCTTCTATATTATCAAATTCTTGGTTATTAAAGTTATCTGAAGGAAAGCCTAGTATTACAAGTCCCTGATCTTTATATTCTTCGTACAGCTGTTGAAGTTCTTTAAATTGTTTTATGAAGCCACATTTACTTGCTGTATTGACAATTATCATAGGATGTCCATCATATTGTTGAAGTGTTTGTTGTCCTCCATCCGTAGTTTGTACGGTAAAATCATAAACAGTTGTCATACATACTCTCCTCTTTTCTTTTATTTACTTTACCTGAATTTCTAAAAAAATCCTAGTAAGCTGTTTATACTACTGCATTTATATAAAAACAAAAAAAGTCACTCCCCATGGATCTCCATAAGGAATGGCTTCGTGCCCATCAACGTCCTACTCTCACAGGGAGAACCGCCCAACTACCATCGGCGCGCGAGCTTAACTTCCGTGTTCGGGTTCCGAAGAGCGATGAGCGACGGATTGCCGCGTCATCATCACCGATGGCGAGTCTCACGTATGTCATACGTTCGAGTCCCATCGGTTCGATTCCTTGCACTCCATCACTCCTCCCCCCTTTCACAACAATAGGGAAATTTACAAGTTTTTAAATATATTTACACACAAAAAAGCCATCCCCCATGGATTTCCATAAGGAATGGCTTCGCTTGCCCAGCAACGTCCTACTCTCACAGGGGGAAACCCCCAACTACCATCGGCGCTGAAGAGCTTAACTTCCGTGTTCGGTATGGGAACGGGTGTGACCTCTTCGCTATCGTTACTAGACTGTTGAGTTGTTCACTCAAAACTGGATAAAAGACATTGGGTTGTTCAAGTAACTGCTTCTGCTTTTCGTGTTGTCCAGCTAAATCGACCAGATGCTCGGGTCATAAGTCAGCTTGGCTGCGCGACAAAAACCGTCGCTTCGCCAATCCGTCTTATGCCTGTCGTATCTAGACGGTCGATTTAACTTTTCATTTTGTCCAGCTTCAGCAGCCAGATGCTCGGGCCATAAGTCAAAGCTGTTTCGTGGTAAAGAGCACCACTGCACATCTTCGCCTTATGCCTGCCGCATCTAAACGGCTGCTTCCGCTTTTCAATAATAGGTTAAGTCCTCGATCGATTAGTATCTGTCAGCTGCACACGTCGCCGTGCTTCCACCCCAGACCTATCCACCTCATCTTCTTTGAGGGATCTTACTTACTTGCGTAATGGGAAATCTCATCTTGAAGGGGGCTTCATGCTTAGATGCTTTCAGCATTTATCCCGTCCATACATAGCTACCCAGCGATGCCTTTGGCAAGACAACTGGTACACCAGCGGTATGTCCATCCCGGTCCTCTCGTACTAAGGACAGCTCTCCTCAAATTTCCTGCGCCCGCGACGGATAGGGACCGAACTGTCTCACGACGTTCTGAACCCAGCTCGCGTGCCGCTTTAATGGGCGAACAGCCCAACCCTTGGGACCGACTACAGCCCCAGGATGCGACGAGCCGACATCGAGGTGCCAAACCTCCCCGTCGATGTGGACTCTTGGGGGAGATAAGCCTGTTATCCCCGGGGTAGCTTTTATCCGTTGAGCGATGGCCCTTCCATGCGGAACCACCGGATCACTAAGCCCGTCTTTCGACCCTGCTCGACTTGTAGGTCTCGCAGTCAAGCTCCCTTATGCCTTTGCACTCTACGAATGATGTCCAACCATTCTGAGGGAACCTTTGGGCGCCTCCGTTACTCTTTAGGAGGCGACCGCCCCAGTCAAACTGTCCACCTGACACTGTCTCCTGCCCGGATCACGGGCATGGGTTAGAAGTCCAATACAGCCAGGGTAGTATCCCACCAATGCCTCCTCCGAAGCTGGCGCTCCGGAATCAAAGGCTCCTACCTATCCTGTACAGGCTGCACCGGAATTCAATATCAGGCTACAGTAAAGCTCCACGGGGTCTTTCCGTCCTGTCGCGGGTAATGCGCATCTTCACGCATATTATAATTTCACCGAGTCTCTCGTTGAGACAGTGCCCAGATCGTTACGCCTTTCGTGCGGGTCGGAACTTACCCGACAAGGAATTTCGCTACCTTAGGACCGTTATAGTTACGGCCGCCGTTTACTGGGGCTTCAATTCAGAGCTTCGCTTGCGCTAACCCCTCCTCTTAACCTTCCAGCACCGGGCAGGCGTCAGCCCCTATACGTCACCTTACGGTTTTGCAGAG
>NZ_CP031230.1:2255000-2400000 GCF_003351785.1 Sporosarcina sp. PTS2304 | reverse complement strand
GGGTCTTGTACACACCGCCCGTCACACCACGAGAGTTTGTAACACCCGAAGTCGGTGGGGTAACCCTTACGGGAGCCAGCCGCCGAAGGTGGGACAGATGATTGGGGTGAAGTCGTAACAAGGTAGCCGTATCGGAAGGTGCGGCTGGATCACCTCCTTTCTAAGGATTATGTTCTACAGCTTTCGGGCGTAGACATTCGGAAGATAGATCGTTGATCTATCACGTTAACGTTTTGCGTTCAGTTTTGAAGGCTCATTTTTTGAGTGTTCAAAGCTTTTTTTCTTTACACTTGTTCATTGAAAACTGGATAAAACGACATTGAAAGTAATCAAGTAATTAATCGAATGAAGCAATTCATTCATCTACTTTTTAACCTTCTGATTCCTATCGCTAGGATGACGTTGGACCTTTTATAGGTTAAGTTAGAAAGGGCGCATGGCGGATGCCTTGGCACTAGAAGCCGATGAAGGACGGCACTAACACCGATATGCTTCGGGGAGCTGTAAGTAAGCGTTGATCCGAAGATTTCCGAATGGGGAAACCCACTGTCCATAATGGGACAGTACTTGTACGTGAATACATAGCGTGCAAGTGGCAGACCCGGAGAACTGAAACATCTAAGTACCCGGAGGAAGAGAAAGAAACATCGATTCCCTTAGTAGCGGCGAGCGAAACGGGAAGAGCCCAAACCAAGAAGCTTGCTTCTTGGGGTTGTAGGACACTCTATACGGAGTTACAAAGGAATGCGTTAGACGAAGCGACCTGGAAAGGTCCGCCAGAGTGGGTAAAAGCCCCGTAGTCGAAAGCACATTCCCTCCAGAGTGGATCCTGAGTACGGCGGAACACGTGAAATTCCGTCGGAATCCGGGAGGACCATCTCCCAAGGCTAAATACTCTCTAGTGACCGATAGTGAACCAGTACCGTGAGGGAAAGGTGAAAAGCACCCCGGAAGGGGAGTGAAATAGATCCTGAAACCATGCGCTTACAAATTGTCAGAGCCCGTTAATGGGTGATGGCGTGCCTTTTGTAGAATGAACCGGCGAGTTACGATTCCATGCAAGGTTAAGCTGAGAAAGCGGAGCCGCAGCGAAAGCGAGTCTGAATAGGGCGAATGAGTATGGGGTCGTAGACCCGAAACCAGGTGATCTACCCATGTCCAGGGTGAAGGTCAGGTAACACTGACTGGAGGCCCGAACCCACGTATGTTGAAAAATGCGGGGATGAGGTGTGGGTAGCGGTGAAATTCCAATCGAACCTGGAGATAGCTGGTTCTCTCCGAAATAGCTTTAGGGCTAGCCTCAAACGAAAGAATCTCGGAGGTAGAGCACTGTTTGGACGAGGGGCCCATCCCGGGTTACCGAATTCAGACAAACTCCGAATGCCGATGATTTATGTTTGGGAGTCAGACAGTGGGTGATAAGATCCATTGTCGAGAGGGAAACAGCCCAGACCACCAGCTAAGGTCCCCAAGTATCTGTTAAGTGGAAAAGGATGTGGCGTTGCCCAGACAACCAGGATGTTGGCTCAGAAGCAGCCATCATTTAAAGAGTGCGTAATAGCTCACTGGTCGAGTGGCGCTGCGCCGAAAATGTACCGGGGCTAAACAGATCACCGAAGCTGTGGATTGACGCAAGTCAATGGTAGGAGAGCGTTCCAAGGGCGTTGAAGCTAGACCGGAAGGACTGGTGGAGCGCTTGGAAGTGAGAATGCCGGTATGAGTAGCGAAAGAAGGGTGAGAATCCCTTCCACCGAATGCCCAAGGTTTCCTGAGGAAGGCTCGTCCGCTCAGGGTTAGTCAGGACCTAAGTCGAGGCCGATAGGCGTAGACGATGGACAACAGGTTGATATTCCTGTACCACCTCCCCGCCGTTTGAGTAATGGGGGGACGCAGTAGGATAGGGTGAGCACACAGTTGGTTGTGTGTCTAAGCAGTGAGGCGGAAAACGAGGAAAATCCCGTTTTCATCTAACGCTGGGCTGTGATGGCGAGGAGAATTGTCTCCAGAGTCCCTGATTTCACACTGCCAAGAAAAGCCTCTAGCGAGGCGGGAGGTGCCTGTACCGCAAACCGACACAGGTAGGCGAGGAGAGAATCCTAAGGTGATCGAGAGAACTCTCGTTAAGGAACTCGGCAAAATGACCCCGTAACTTCGGGAGAAGGGGTGCTCTGGTAGGGTGAATAGCCCGAGAGAGCCGCAGTGAATAGGCCCAGGCGACTGTTTAGCAAAAACACAGGTCTCTGCAAAACCGTAAGGTGACGTATAGGGGCTGACGCCTGCCCGGTGCTGGAAGGTTAAGAGGAGGGGTTAGCGCAAGCGAAGCTCTGAATTGAAGCCCCAGTAAACGGCGGCCGTAACTATAACGGTCCTAAGGTAGCGAAATTCCTTGTCGGGTAAGTTCCGACCCGCACGAAAGGCGTAACGATCTGGGCACTGTCTCAACGAGAGACTCGGTGAAATTATAATATGCGTGAAGATGCGCATTACCCGCGACAGGACGGAAAGACCCCGTGGAGCTTTACTGTAGCCTGATATTGAATTCCGGTGCAGCCTGTACAGGATAGGTAGGAGCCTTTGATTCCGGAGCGCCAGCTTCGGAGGAGGCATTGGTGGGATACTACCCTGGCTGTATTGGACTTCTAACCCATGCCCGTGATCCGGGCAGGAGACAGTGTCAGGTGGACAGTTTGACTGGGGCGGTCGCCTCCTAAAGAGTAACGGAGGCGCCCAAAGGTTCCCTCAGAATGGTTGGACATCATTCGTAGAGTGCAAAGGCATAAGGGAGCTTGACTGCGAGACCTACAAGTCGAGCAGGGTCGAAAGACGGGCTTAGTGATCCGGTGGTTCCGCATGGAAGGGCCATCGCTCAACGGATAAAAGCTACCCCGGGGATAACAGGCTTATCTCCCCCAAGAGTCCACATCGACGGGGAGGTTTGGCACCTCGATGTCGGCTCGTCGCATCCTGGGGCTGTAGTCGGTCCCAAGGGTTGGGCTGTTCGCCCATTAAAGCGGCACGCGAGCTGGGTTCAGAACGTCGTGAGACAGTTCGGTCCCTATCCGTCGCGGGCGCAGGAAATTTGAGGAGAGCTGTCCTTAGTACGAGAGGACCGGGATGGACATACCGCTGGTGTACCAGTTGTCTTGCCAAAGGCATCGCTGGGTAGCTATGTATGGACGGGATAAATGCTGAAAGCATCTAAGCATGAAGCCCCCTTCAAGATGAGATTTCCCATTACGCAAGTAAGTAAGATCCCTCAAAGAAGATGAGGTGGATAGGTCTGAGGTGGAAGCACGGCGACGTGTGCAGCTGACAGATACTAATCGATCGAGGACTTAACCTATTATTGAAAAGCGGAAGCAGCCGTTTAGATGCGGCAGGCATAAGGCGAAGATGTGCAGTGGTGCTCTTTACCACGAAACAGCTTTGACTTATGGCCCGAGCATCTGGCTGCTGAAGCTGGACAAAATGAAAAGCTAAATCGACCGTCTAGATGCGACAGGCATAAGACGGATTAGCGAAGCGACGGTTTTTGTCGCGCAGCCAAGCTGACTTATGACCCGAGCATCTGGTCGATTTAGCTGGACAACACGAAAAGCAGAAACAGTTACTTGAACTACCCAATGTCTTTTATTCAGTTTTGAGTGAACAACTCAACAGTCTAGTAACGATAGCGAAGAGGTCACACCCGTTCCCATACCGAACACGGAAGTTAAGCTCTTCAGCGCCGATGGTAGTTGGAGGTTTCCTCCTGTGAGAGTAGGACGTTGCTAGGCTTTATTTTTTTACTATTACATGGTCCCGTGGTGTAGCGGTTAACATGCCTGCCTGTCACGCAGGAGATCGCGGGTTCGATTCCCGTCGGGACCGCCATATTTTTAACATTCCAAACGATTTCACCACATAGGTGATATCGTTTTTTTAATTTACCATCGCTTCTGTCTTCTTAGCTTTTGTTTTTACTTGTTTTTCTGTACACTAGAAGTATTGAATAGAAAAGAAGGGTGCGTTGGCTGTGTGGAAGAAAACGATAGCCTCTTTAGAAGAGATGGAAAATTTGGCGGCGACTATAGGAAGTTACTTACAGCCACCAGATGTGCTTACACTAGAAGGTGATCTTGGGGCAGGAAAGACAACGTTTGCTAAAGCACTAGCAAAGTCTATTGGTGTCACGCGAACAGTCAGTAGTCCAACATTTACAATTATTAAGCAGTATGAAGGAAATTACCTACTGAATCATCTAGATGTATACCGTTTAGCAGACAGTGAAGAAGATTTAGGCTGGAATGAGTTATTTTACGGAGATGCTATTTCTATCATTGAGTGGGCACAGTTCATTGAAGAAGAATTGCCTGAGCAACGATTGGATATTATTATTTACCGTACGGGTGAAACGACTCGTACTGTTGAAGTAAAGCCAAAAGGTGAACATTTTATACGTATGTGTGAGGAGATTTTTACATGATATGGTTAGGTATTGATACAGCAAATTCGCCTTTGTCTGTAGCGATTGTCAAAGATGGTCTAGTACTAATTGAAGAGTCAAGCATGATGAAAGTGAATCATTCTTTACGTGCGATGCCTGCCGTGGAAGAGGCATGTCGCAAAGCGTCAATTGCACCGTCTGAAATTGATGCAATTGCTGTTTCGGAAGGACCTGGTTCCTATACGGGTGTGCGAATCGGTGTGACGATTGCGAAAACACTTGCCTGGACGTTGGATAAGCCATTGTATGGAGTATCTAGTCTTCAATCATTGGCGATGAATGCCAAGCTTTATAGTGGTTTAATCTGTCCGTTAATTGATGCGAGAAGGTCAAATGTCTATACCGCTGTCTATCGCTCTGATTCTCATGAGTTAACTAGTGTAATGGAAGATCAGCATTGCGCGCTTGAAGAACTATTGGAAAAGTTAGTACAGCTTGCGGAGCCGGTATTGTTTATTGGAGAAGATGTGAAGATCCATGAGCAGGCTATAAGTGAGAAACTGGGCGAAAATGCGCGTTTTTCTTCAGTAGCGGTGAATGTACCTCGAGCTTCCTCGGCTATTGCATTAGCCCAACAAGCAGAGCGAGCGGAGGATGTCCATAGCTTTACTCCGCAATATAAGCGAATTACTGAAGCTGAAGCAAATTTAGCAAAGAAGGAGTCAGCTCATGAGTAATGATGTATTGTATCGGAAAATGACAAGAGAAGATATTGCAACTGTTGCGAGCATTGAGCGTGAATCATTTGCGACTCCTTGGACAGAAGAGATCTTTGAACATGAGTTGTCGGGAAATGCATATGCTCATTATATCGTTGCTGAATTAGATGGGGAGATTATCGGTCACTGTGGCATGTGGATTGTGTTGGATGAGTGTCATATAACGAATGTAGCTGTACGCCAATCTCTTCGAGGGAAGGGGTACGGTGAGGAGTTAATGCGTCAGGCAATGGAGTTGTGCCGATTGAATGAAGTGAAAACGATGACGTTGGAAGTACGTGTCAGTAACGAACCAGCGCGAACATTGTACCGGAAGCTTGGTTTTCAAGAAGGCGGTATCAGAAAAAACTATTATACAGACGACCACGAAGATGGACTCGTCATGTGGGTGGAATTCTAATGAACAAAGATCATTATATTTTAGGTATCGAAACAAGTTGTGATGAAACAGCTGCTTCTATCGTGAAAAATGGAACGGAAATCGTGTCTTCGATCGTTTCTTCGCAAATTCAACAGCAGAAACAATTTGGCGGGGTCGTTCCGGAAATCGCTTCTCGTTTACATGTAGAACAAATTACACTTGTGATGGAAGAAGCGTTACGTGAAGCGAATCTTGTGCCAAGTGATTTGGAAGCAATTGCAGTAACAGAAGGACCAGGGCTCGTGGGGGCTTTATTGATTGGTATTAATGCCGCGAAAGCATTTGCGTTTGCTAATCAACTGCCGCTGATCGGTGTACATCATATTGCAGGGCATGTGTACGCGAATCAATTACTTCATGAAATGGAGTTTCCGTTGCTGGCTCTCATCGTTTCAGGGGGGCATACTGAACTCGTTGTTATGAAATCACACGGCTGTTTCGAATTAATCGGAGAGACGCGTGACGATGCAGCAGGCGAGGCGTATGACAAAGTAGCAAGAGTGCTGGGTCTTCCATATCCAGGAGGACCGCAAGTAGATCGTTTAGCATTAGCGAGTGAGCAAAGTGTCGACTTTCCACGAGCTTGGTTAGAACAGGATTCCTATGATTTCAGTTTCAGCGGGTTGAAATCGGCAGTTATTAACTATAAGCATAATGTTGAACAAAAGGGTGGAAGTATCGTCCCAGAACACGTTGCGGCAGGATTCCAGCAAAGTGTCGTGGATGTGTTGACTGTGAAGACTGTTAAGGCAGCGAAAGAATATGCGGTGAAGCAAGTGATTGCGGCAGGCGGAGTTGCGGCCAATCAAGGGCTCCGCAATTCGTTAACGGCAGCGCTTGAAAAAGAGGGTATTCCTTTTTACGTCCCTCCCATTTCGTTGTGCACAGACAATGCGGCTATGATTGCGGCAGCTGGCTATGAGATGTGGAAAAGTGGCATACGCAGTGATTCTGCGATGAATGGACGACCTGGCATGCAGTTACTTTCCTGGAATAAATAAAAAAACACACAATTTGCTATGATTCAGCAAGTTGTGTGTTTTTTTAATGTATGCATTTCAATTTGTCAATAGGGAACATTCGTACTTATGCACAATTTGTGGATAGTTTGTGGGTAAGTTTCTAAACTTGTGTATGTAAAACGCATACATTTTGGATAACTATGTGCATTATTATTATGTAAACTGTGGATAATGTTTATAACTATGTGTATATGTCGTCAAACTGGGATTTATACTGTGGAAAAGATTGTGGAGAAAAATGACTCTATCTTTTTTGATTTTGCTGAAATTTGTCGAAAAGATATATATAAAGAGACGTTCATCATATATTATGGGGCGTTCTATTATATTTAGACAGAAAAAACGGACTTTGTTGAAAAAAGTCCGTTTAAATCGTCATGAATTCTCCAGTTCCTCTTGTAGCAGTAGCCATTCTTCAGACTGCTCGTCATGCGTAGTTTGTCGTTCGTCAATTTGACGTTGAATATCCATCAGCTCGACATGATCATTGGCGAGGTTGGGGTCAAGAAGTTTTGCTTGGAGTGTTTCGATCTCTTCATCGAGCACTTCCAGCTTCTTTTCAATATCTGCAATAGCCCGAGTCAGCCGTCGCTCCTGTCGTTGCTGTTCTTTATTTGCTAGCTCTTTTTTAACGACAGGTTCTTTCGCCCGTTGTTGCATTTGTGTAGCGGCTGCGATTTCCTCCATCTCTGTTTTCTTTTCGATGTAGTAGTCGTAGTCACCTAAGTATTCGACAGCGCCATCATCGCTCATCTCAATAACTTTTGTTGCGAGACGGTTGATGAAGTAGCGGTCGTGTGAAACAAAAAGAATAGTCCCTGGAAAATCATCAAGTGCATTTTCTAATATTTCTTTGCTGTCTAAATCTAAGTGGTTCGTCGGCTCATCTAGTATTAACGTATTGGATTTTTCAAGCATGAGCTGTGCCAATGAAAGCCGTGCTTTTTCACCGCCTGATAATGAAGAGACGAGCTTTTCGATATCATCTCCAGTAAAGAGGAAGCGACCGAGTAGTGACCGTACGTCTTTTTCATTCATCATCGGCCAGTCGTCCCATATCTCCTGTAAAACAGTGCCGGAACCGATCAACGTGGCCTGATTTTGATCGTAATAGCCAAACTGTACATTCGTCCCGTAACGAATCTCTCCGCCCAATAACTCATTGCGCTTGACGATCGTTTTCAGCAACGTAGATTTTCCTACACCATTTGGTCCAACGAATGCTACGCGGTCGCCCTTATAAATACGCAATGAAATATTTTTCGACACTGGTTTTGCATCATAGCCGATCTCCACATCGTCTAAAGACAATACATCATTTCCACTTGGCCGATCGAGAGTAAATGAAAAGTTTGCGGATTTTTCATCGCCTTCAGGAGAGTCCATCCATTCTCGACGCTCCAATTGTTTGCGCCGACTTTTTGCCATTTTCGACGTAGACGCACGTGCGATATTTTTCTGAATGAATTCTTCCAATTTTGCTCGTTCATCTTTTTCGGATTCAAAAAGCTTTTGATCCCGCTCATAGTTTTTTGCCTTCTCATCTAAGTAGGCACTGTAATTCCCACTGTACCTCGCTACTTTCCGTCGAGATACTTCATAGACAGTCGTCACGACCTTGTCTAGGAAGTAGCGGTCATGTGAAACGATTAAAATTGCCCCTTCATACCCCGATAAATAACGTTCGAGCCAATTCAATGTTTCAATATCTAAATGGTTCGTCGGCTCATCAAGTATTAGTAGATCAGGTTTGCTCAGTAACATTCTCGCGAGTGCCAACCGGGTCTTCTGCCCGCCAGATAATAACTCTACAGGCTTCTCAAAGTCTTCGGGATAAAAACGCATTCCGTGAAGTACAGAACGCGCATCGGCTTCAAACTGATAGCCTCCAGACTCTTTGAATGTCACTTGCAGTTCATCATATTCTGTCATCACCCGCGCATATTTGTCTGCATCTTCATAAACAGCAGGATCAGCCATCTCTCGTTCCAATGTTCGCAAGCGGCGTTCCATTTCTTTAAGAGGAGCAAACACTGTCATCACTTCATCCCAAATCGTCAAATCCGAGTCAATGCCACTATGCTGTTCCAAATAACCGAGACGAATGTCTTTTGGAATGATGATGTCTCCTGCATCAGCAGACAGTTCCCCAGCTATGATTTTTAATAATGTCGATTTTCCGGCACCATTTCGTCCGACAAGTGCCACACGATCACGATGCTGCACTTCCAGACGGACATTTTCTAATAAGTCCGTGCCTGAAAAAGACTTGGTCAGTCCATTCACTTGTAATATAATCAAGTCTCACACCTCTATTCTCTTCTCAGTTTAATGGAAGGAAGAGCACCATGCAATAATCGGCTTTACAATACGTGCGTTCTACTGTACGATAAAAGCGGCTATACCCTTCTGTCGGGGTAGGTTATTGAAGGAACAATGGAGGTAGGGTACTGCTGTGGATAAACCTAGAATTCCGCAGGCGACTTCAAAACGGTTGCCTTTATACTATAGATTTTTAAGAAAATATTCAGATGCCGGTGTTCAGCGAATTTCATCGAGTGAACTAAGTGAATCGATGAAAATCGATGCAGCGACTATTCGCCGTGATTTTTCACATTTCGGTGCTCTTGGTCGCAAAGGCTATGGCTATGATGTCGATTCTCTATTGCAATTTTTTCGTCAGACACTCGATCAAGACGAAGCGACGAACGTTGCATTAATCGGTGTTGGGAGTCTCGGGAAAGCATTCATGAAATACAATTTCCAAAAAATCCATAATACGAAAATTGTAGTAGCATTCGATCCGAAAGCGCCGTATGAAGGCGAAGAGATGAATGATATTCCGATTTATCCACCGGATCGATTGGAAGAAAAGATTCAAGAGCTTGGAATTGAGATGGTTATTTTAACTGTTCCTCAGCGTGTAGCACAAGAACTGACCGACCGTTTAGCGGAGACTGGCGTCAAAGGGATATTGAACTTTACACCGATCCGGCTTTCTGTACCGCCGACGATTCGCATTCAAAGCATTGATCTATCGGGAGAGTTGCAGACGTTAATTTATCTCATTAAAAATGACGTAAAAGATTCACAAATAAAGTGACCTGCTAATAGTAAATGTGCGGGTTTTCATGTAGAATAGACATATTATGAGGAGGTGGCCAGCATGGCTCCAGGTATCGGAAGTTTGCTAATTATTGCTGTTATTGCATTGCTAATATTTGGTCCTAAGAAATTACCTGAAATCGGTAAAGCATTCGGTTCTTCATTGCGTGAGTTTAAAAACGCAACAAAAGGCCTTGTGGATGACGATGAGGTAAAAAAGGTTGAAGACAAGAAAGAAGAAGTGCGCTAAGTTAGGATGTTACTCTGATGGCAGATAAAAACTTAACGATCATTGAACATATAGATGAAGTGCGAAAACGACTGATGGTTATCGTCGTTTTCTTTATTGTTGGAGTAATCGGCAGTTTCTTCCTTGCGAAGCCGCTGATCAATTTTATTCAATATGATACGCCTGCGAAACAAATTGAACTGAACGCATTTAATGTAGTAGATCCAGTCGTGATCTATTTGAAAGTGATTGTGTTTCTAGCGATTGTTATTATTTCGCCGGTGATTATGTATCAATTTTGGGCATTCATTTCGCCAGGTTTACGGGATCTGGAACGAAAAGTAACATTATCGTATATTCCATTTGCTTTTTTATTATTTTTAGCAGGAATTAGTTTTTCGTACTTTGTTTTGTTGCCGTATGTCATGAAGTTCATGATTAACTTGTCGGGTCAATTAAATATTGAGCAAACAATCGGTATTAACGAGTATTTCTCATTCCTATTTTCTTTATTGTTACCATTTGGATTCGTTTTTCAATTGCCGATTATCATATTATTCCTATCCCGTTTAGGAGTGCTGGAGCCGAAAATGCTTGTGAAAGTACGGAAAATCGCCTATTTTGGTTTGTTCGTACTAGCAGCATTTATCACACCTCCAGATATCGTTTCACATTTATTCACTACTGTACCGTTATTCGCACTATATGAAATCAGTATTGTCATCTCGCGTTTAGGGTACCGTAAATTCGAAAAAGCAGAGCGTTTGCGCCAACTTGAAGAAGTAAAAGCAGAACAACAGCGCCAAATCGATGAAGTGATGCATCAAACAAAAGAATAACGCAGATTAAATCCTCTTGCATTGGCAGGGGGATTTTTTGTGTTTTATTGAAGGGGTGGCTATGGTAAACTAGCAATGATTAGAAGAGTAGGAGGAAATGAATTCAAGTGAACAGAAAAAAGACTCCCAAATGGTGGAGCAAATGGGTACTAGGTGCAGTTTTAGTCATGGCAAGTATTACAACTCCTGTTGCAGGAGGTCAAGTAGCGGCGTCCGTTCAGTCGTATAAAACATTAGAAGCGGGAATCAATCAAGTCATTACGAGCCAGCGTATGCGCGGCGTAAGAAGCAGTATAGTAGTACGAGATGCACACACAAACCACGTAGTCTATCAATACCGCGGAGACCAAGGGGTGACACCCGCATCCAATGTAAAAGTATTAACAGCCACAAGCGCTCTTGAAGTGCTAGGAAAAGATTATACATTCCACACAGACGTCCTGACGAATGGAACTGTACATAATGGAGTGTTGGATGGACACCTCTACTTGCGCGGTACAGGAGATCCGACATTGCTTGAAACGGATCTGCAAGGACTGGCAATCCAGTTGCGTGCAGCGGGGATTCATTCGGTCACGGGGCATATCGTGGCGGATGATACGTGGTTTGATACACAACGTTTATCGCCAGGTATCTACAAGTCCGACGAATCAAATTATTACGCTGCCCAAGTTTCGGCACTGACACTTTCACCGAATAAAGATTACGACGCAGGAACAACGATCGTCACAGCGGCTCCTACGAAAAACGGTAAGCCGGCAAAAGTAACATTGACGCCCCATACGAATATCGTAAAAGTCGTCAATCGCACACGTACCGTACCGAAAAACCAAGCGACTACAGTGAAGATGAACCGTCAATACGGGACGAATACAATCGTCGTCACAGGAAATATTCCGGTCAATGCCGGTAGCAAGCGCCAGTGGGTAACGGTAGCGAACCCGACAGCCTATACAGCAGACGTATTCAAACTAGCATTAGCGAAACAAGGAGTCAAACTGTCTAAAGAAGCGAGAGTCACACGTGGTAAAACACCTGCTCACGCAACTATGATCGCATCAAAAGAATCCATGTCATTATATTATTTAATGATGCCATTCATGAAATACAGCAACAATGCCCATGCAGAAATTCTGACTAAGTCAATGGGACGCGCTGTATATAATGAAGGAAGTTGGAATGCAGGTTTGCGCGTTGTAAAAGAAACTCTCGAAAAAGACGGCATCAACACAGCTGGCATCTATTTAGAAGATGGATCAGGCATGTCGCATAAAAACAAAGTGCCTTCCGAAAAAATCTCGCAAGTGTTGTTCGCCGCTCAATCGAAAGACTGGTACAAAGCGTTTGAACGCTCACTTCCGATGGCCGGCATTAACGACCGCATGCTGGGAGGGACGCTACGCAACCGTCTAACAAGCCCACTCGTCAAAGGAAAAGTCCTTGCGAAAACCGGCTCATTGAATCGGACAGATTCGTTATCAGGCTATGTCAAAACAAAAAGCGGCCAAGACTTAATTTTCAGCATCCTAACTGAAAACGTCAACGGCTCCGCACGCCCTGACATCGATAAAATGGTACAAGTCATCGCCGCTCAATAATGTGACGTCGCGCTCATAGAATTGTCGCGAACGCTCATAGAGGTGTCGTGAGCGCTCATAGAGTTGCCGCGAGCGCTCATAGGATTGCCGCGAGCGCTCATAGGATTGCCACGAGCGCTCATAGAGTTGCCGCGAGCGCTCATAGAGTTGCCACGAGCGCTCATAGAGGTGTCGTGAGCGCTCATAGAATTGTCGCGAGCGCTCATAGAGTTGCCACGAGCGCTCATAGAATTCTCACAAAAACACTAACAAACCAAAAAGATCTCCCCAATCACTGGGGAGATTTTTTCATTGTAGGAATAATATGATGCTCTGTCGCATATCTTGTAATTGTTGCAGTTTATCCGCATTGAACTGAACAAACGTAACAAAGCTATTCATGAGAAAATGCGAAATCATCGGGGTCAGCAATCGCTTCGTCCGGTAGTACACAAAAGCGAAGGCGAGACCAGGCAATAAATATATCAGCAAATGTTGAGGTTCGCCGTGCACTAATGAAAACACAACCCCACTGAAAACAGCAGCGATCAAGAAATTCGTTTTCGTGTACAAGCCGCCAAACAAAATACGACGGAACACAACCTCTTCTAGAAAAGGAGCGAAAATAACTATTGGAAAAATCATAATCGGCGCGACGATCGCAATTCCTGAAATCAGTTCCGTATTCTCTGAACCCAACTGCACGCCGAATGAAGATTCAATCGCAGCACCTAGAATTTGCCCTGTCATCGCTAGGAAAAATCCAAGAACACCCCAAAGCACGACAGGTCCCATACTGGACGCTTTTCCTTTAAACACACGAATGAACTTTTTATTATTCCACAAGATGACGCCAACGATAATGGCGGAAATCCCTTGGGTAATGAACAGCGTCCAAGCAAACCCGTTGGATAAAGCATCTGCTTCCGTCAAACCTTTGCCGGTGAAATAGTGAATCATCTCAGGAGCGAGGAAACCACCCGCTAGTTGAAGCAAAACATACGTGACAAATATAAGTAGTGCCACAAGCCAATTTTTCACGTTGCACAACCTTTCTTTCCTATCTGATGCTCATTTTAACGTGAAAAAAGTAGTTTGGCAAAAAAAGAAAATGTCGAAAGCTTTTGCTTGCAATTCACCACAGAATTTATTAAGATAAGAATTGTGTTAGCACTCACTACTACTGAGTGCTAAGAAAACTAAAAAATATCCATTATCTTGAGGAGGTTGTTTCATTTGTTGAAACCACTAGGTGATCGTATCGTAATCGAATTAATCGAGGCAGAAGAAAAGACAGCAAGCGGAATTGTTCTACCGGACTCCGCGAAAGAAAAGCCGCAAGAAGGTAAAGTAGTCGCTGCAGGTACAGGCCGTGTTCTTGAGAACGGACAGCGCGTCGAACTAGAAGTATCAGAAGGTGACCGCATCATCTTCTCTAAATATGCAGGAACAGAAGTGAAATACGAAGGCACAGAATACTTGATTTTGCGTGAAAGCGACGTTCTAGCAATTATTGGCTAATCAATCGTGAAGAATACAAAATAAACCAAAACAACATTCTGGAGGGAATCATTTACAATGGCTAAAGAACTTAAATTTAACGAAGAAGCACGTACATCTATGCTACGCGGAGTGGATACATTAGCAGACGCTGTAAAAGTTACGCTTGGACCAAAAGGACGTAACGTCGTATTAGAACGCAAATTTGGTTCACCTTTAATCACAAACGATGGTGTGACGATCGCTAAAGAAATCGAATTAGAAAATGCATTCGAAAACATGGGCGCAAAGCTCGTGGCAGAAGTTGCATCTAAGACGAATGAAATTGCAGGGGACGGAACGACAACAGCTACAGTTCTTGCACAAGCGATGATCCGCGAAGGTCTGAAAAACGTTACAGCTGGCGCAAATCCAGTAGGCATCCGCAAAGGAATCGAGCAGGCAGTCATTACAGCAGTAGAAGGTCTAAAAGGCATTTCAGATGAAATCGAAACGAGACAAGAAATCGCACAAGTTGCAGCTATTTCATCAGGTGATGAAGAAGTCGGAGAACTTATCTCACAAGCAATGGAGCGCGTAGGTAACGATGGTGTCATCACAATCGAAGAATCTAAAGGGTTCGTAACAGAGCTGGACGTAGTAGAAGGTATGCAATTCGATCGTGGCTATGCATCTGCATATATGGCAACAGATACAGACAAAATGGAAGCAGTACTCGACAATCCATACGTCTTGATCACAGACAAGAAAATCGGCAACATCCAAGAAATCCTTCCAGTACTTGAGCAAGTAGTTCAGCAAGGCAAACCATTATTGATTATTGCTGAAGACGTTGAAGGGGAAGCATTGGCTACTCTAGTCGTCAACAAACTACGCGGTACATTTAACGCAGTAGCAGTAAAAGCACCTGGCTTCGGTGATCGTCGTAAAGCGATGCTAGAAGATATTGCGATTCTAACAGGCGGTCAAGTCATTACAGAAGATCTTGGACTAGATCTGAAATCAGCTGACATTACGTCTCTAGGTAGCGCGGCGAAAATCGTTGTAACAAAAGATCACACAACAATTGTAGAAGGTAGCGGCGACAAAGGTTCTATCGAATCACGTGTAGGCCAAATCCGTTCACAACTTGAAGAATCTACTTCTGAATTCGACAAAGAAAAACTACAAGAACGTTTAGCGAAACTTGCTGGCGGCGTAGCAGTGATCAAGGTCGGAGCAGCAACTGAAACTGAACTAAAAGAGCGCAAACTTCGTATCGAAGACGCATTGAACTCTACACGTGCAGCAGTTGAAGAAGGTATCGTATCTGGTGGAGGTACAGCACTAGTAAATGTCTATAAGCAAGTAGAAGCATTACTAGAAAACACAGAAGGCGACGTAGCAACAGGTGTCAAAATCGTCCTACGTGCGCTTGAAGAACCAGTACGTCAAATCGCAACAAACGCAGGTCTTGAAGGATCTATCGTAGTTGATCGCCTGAAGCGTGAAGAAGTCGGAGTAGGCTTCAACGCAGCAGACGGTCAGTGGGTCAACATGGTAGAAGCAGGAATCGTAGACCCGACAAAAGTTACACGTTCTGCATTGCAAAACGCAGCGTCTGTGGCGGCTATGTTCTTGACTACTGAAGCTGTCGTAGCAGATCTACCTGAGCCGGCTGGTGCTGGTGGCGGTATGCCGGATATGGGCGGTATGGGTGGAATGGGCGGCATGATGTAAGTCCATCCGAAACAAAAAACGTCAGTTCCTCTTCTTGAGGAGCTGACGTTTTTTCAGCATGGCGGTACTTCCTTTATTCAAGTTCCTCTTATTTCTACCGATATAAAACATAACAGCAATTTATCCAAACAGAACAGGAGAGAGGATTATGCAGATTCAAGGAAACTATTCTACTATTTTTGCTCAACGTGTGTCCGATAGAATCCAAGCGTACAGCGGAGAGAAGCGCTTGACACCAAGCAACCCATCTCCGCAGGATACTGTCGAACAATCGAAGGTAAGCAAGATGATGGCAGGCATGCTTTCATTCGACAAAGGGACGGCATCCAATACTACGCTACACGTCGATAATAATACATTTCAAAAGATCGCGAGCTATTCGACGTTTCATCCCGATACTAAGTGGTCTGAACTTGGAGTGGATGAAAATAAGCGATGGGTCGTGATCAACGGCCAGCGTTTCGAATCGGAGAAAACGGAAGAGGAAAAAGCTTTGGCCAAACGAATGCAAATGACGCTAGTAGACCACTTGCAGGAGATGGAAGAGCAACAAAAGGAAATGGCTTCTAAAGAGAAAACGATACTCGATTTTCTGAATGGGCATACAGAAGCAAACGCGAGCCAGCATCCTAAAATCCAAAATCTGTTACAGAATGAAGAGGTCATGGAGATGCTGAAAAATATTTCTAAGTCCACTAGAGGACAAATTAGCATTTCTTTCTGATCGATATACTGCTCAGAGTTACTCCTCTGTTTGTTAGTGATTGGAAGAGTTGAAAGTAGTGCATATAATAAAAAAGAGGGAGACACAGTGCTAACAACTTGTCTTCCTCTTTTTCTTTTTCAAAATATTTATTTGCAAATATTCCATAGGTCAGAAAATAGCAAAAGTAGTTTTCTGTAGCAGGATTCCACAAGTTGTCATCGTCTTGTGAGGAATGACTATCATTGATATGATAAAATAATAACAGAATAGTTAACCTGATGAAAGAAGGAGAAATGAATGTCTACAGCGAACATTGGATTCGAAGAAAAATTATGGCTCATGGCAGACAAGCTGCGCGGCAGCATGGATGCATCCGAATACAAAAATGTCGTGTTAGGATTACTATTTTTAAAATACGTATCTGACTCATTTGAAGAGAAGTTTTTAGAGCTGCAAAATGACGAATGGGCAGATCCAGAAGATCCAGACGAATATCTAGCTGAGAACGTCTTCTGGGTACCATCTGAAGCGCGCTGGTCGTACATCAACGAAAACTCAAAGAAGCCAGAAATCGGTCAAATTATTGATAATGCGATGATCGCAATTGAAAAAGAGAACGAATCTCTTCGGGGTGTGTTACCGAAAGATTACGCACGTCCAGCACTTGATAAAACACGCTTAGGGGAAACGATCGATTTGTTCTCCTTCAAAGTAGGCGATAAAGAAAGCCGTTCAAAAGATATGCTGGGACGGGTCTATGAATATTTCCTTTCGAAGTTTGCAAGTGCAGAAGGAAAAGGCGGCGGTGAGTTCTATACGCCTATGTCTGTTGTTAAATTACTAGTTGAGATGCTTCAGCCGTACAAAGGACGCGTCTATGACCCTTGCTGTGGATCGGGCGGTATGTTCGTCCAAAGTGAGAAGTTTGTTGAAGGCCATCAAGGACGTCTAGGAGATATAGCCATTTACGGACAAGAGTCCAATCCAACAACATGGAAACTGGCACAAATGAACTTAGCCATCCGCGGCATTGATGCGAATCTAGGGGAGCATAATGCAGATACATTCCATAATGATCTCCATAAAGGCTTAAAGGCGGATTACATATTGGCAAACCCTCCATTCAACATTAGTGACTGGGGAGGGGAAAAGCTGAAAGAAGATGTGCGCTGGCAATTCGGTACACCACCCGTCGGAAATGCGAACTATGCGTGGATCCAGCATATGGTGTCTAAATTGGCACCTTCAGGCACAGCAGGTTTTGTGTTAGCAAATGGATCAATGTCGACAAGCACAACATCGGAATTAGAGATCCGCAAAAACTTGATTGAAAACGACCTTGTTGAATGTATCGTTACATTGCCTGGTCAGTTGTTTTACTCGACTCAAATTCCAGTATGTCTATGGTTTGTTACGAACAACAAAGGACGTAACGGAAAGCGCGAGCGTAAAGGTGAAATCCTATTCATAGATGCTCGGAAGATTGGGCATATGTCTACACGTACATTGAAAGAGTTTTCGGATGAAGATATTACAAAAATTTCAGACGTTTACCATGCATGGCAAGGCATAAACGAAGAAGATTACGAAGATATTGCAGGCTTCTGTAAATCTGCACAACTTGAAGAAGTACGTCAGCATGAGTATATTCTGACACCAGGTCGATATGTCGGATTAGAAGCAGCAGAAGAAGATGCTGAACCATTCGAAGATAAAATGACACGACTAACAAGTGAACTATCAGAGCAATTTATAAAGTCAAAAGAGCTAGAAGGCCAAATCCGCAAAGCGTTGGAGGGGATTGGGTATGGAGTTTAAAATTACTGAAATAGGTAAAATGCCATCTCATTGGCAAGTTGTTAGTATTGAGCAAATAGGCGATGTAGTGGGTGGAGGAACGCCTTCAACAAAAAGAGAAGATTATTATGGGGGTGAGGTATCTTGGATTACTCCCAAAGATTTATCAGGCCATACAAAAAGGAAAATTAGTAGAGGCGCTCGTAATATAACTGAATTAGGACTTAATAATTCAAGTGCCCGACTGCTACCAAAAGAGACTGTTTTATTAAGTTCGCGTGCACCGATAGGGTACGTGGCGATTGCAGATAAAGAGGTTTCAACTAATCAGGGATTCAAAAGTATTATATGTGATAAGAACAAGATTCAACCCATTTATCTATACTACGTTCTAAAAGAAAGTAAAGAACGTTTAGAATCTGTAGCTACTGGTTCGACCTTTAAAGAAGTTTCAGGCTCCTCAGTGAAAAAATTTGAAATAGCATTACCACCATTAAATGAACAAAGAATTATATCAAGAATACTGTCTTCAATAGATTCTAAAATTGAAATTAACCAAGATATTATCAATAACTTTGAACAACTCGCCCAAACGCTCTTCAAACGCTGGTTTGTCGATTTTGAATTTCCGAATGAAAACGGCGATCCCTATAAATCGAGCGGTGGGGAAATGGTGGAGAGTGAGTTGGGGATGATACCAGCGGGGTGGAAAGAAGGAACGTTAAATGATATAGGAGCAATAGTCGGAGGTGGTACGCCATCAAAAAAGATAGATTCCTACTATACAACACAGGGGTATAGCTGGATTACTCCAAAAGATCTATCAAATGATAAATCGGTATATATATTCAAAGGAAGTTTGGATATTACAGAAGAGGCGCTAAAAAAGAGTAGTGCAAAACTACATCCAACAAATACTGTTTTATTCAGTTCAAGAGCACCCATTGGTTACGTTGCTATAGCAGGTCAAGAAGTAGCCACTAACCAAGGCTTCAAGTCTATAATCCCTAAAAAGGAAGTACCTAGTGAATATATATACTTGCTGCTCAAACATTTAACTCCAGTTATAGAGTCTAATGCTAGTGGTTCAACATTTAAGGAAATATCAGGCGCAGGAATGAAAGGAATTAAGGTTGTTGTTCCACTGAAAGAGATATTAGCCGATTACAAATCGATTGTTAAACCACTTTTTAAAAAGGTTAAAGAAACAGAAATAGAGAACAAAAGTTTAACTTCATTGAGAGATACCCTTCTTCCAAAACTCCTGTCAGGAGAAATCGAACTCCCAAACGAAACCGAGGTGACAGAAGATGTACCAATTTCATGAAGATGAGTTGGAACAAGCTTCCCTAGAGTGGCTACAAAGCTTAGGTTATGAAATCAAAAATGGTCCGGAAATTGCAGCAGATGGCGATTACCCTGAACGAGATCACTATGCGGATGTGGTATTGAACGGACGGCTTGAAAGCGCGTTACAGCGCATTAATCCTAAAGCATCACTCACGACCATACAGCGAGCTGTTCAGCAGGTTACGATGGTGGAATCGCCGAACTTGATCGTAAGCAATCAGGTCTTTCAGAAGTATGTCACGGATGGAATTGACGTAGAAGTTCGCACGGAAGACGGACGGAATACAGTAGAAAAACTATGGTTGTTCGACTTTGAAAATCCATCGTCAAATGACTTTTTAGCCGTGAATCAGTTTACGGTTATTGAAGGGAACAACAATAAGCGTCCCGATGTAGTTGTATTCGTTAATGGATTGCCTGTGGTAGTCATTGAGTTGAAAGACTCCACAAATGAAGCGGTCGGTATTTCGGAAGCGTATCATCAGTTGCAAACGTATAAACAGACGATCCCATCACTATTTCAGTTCAATGCTTTCCTAGTAACGAGTGACGGTGTCAATGCGAGAGCAGGCTCGCTCACAGCCGACGAAGAGCGATTCATGATGTGGCGTACGACAGATGGTGAAACAATGGCACCTTCTTCTATGCCGCAGTTGGAGGTTCTGATTCAAGGAATGTTCCAACCTGCTGTATTGCTCGATTTGATGCGTCACTTCATTGTGTTCCAAACAGATGGTGAAAAGACGGTTAAAATTCTTGCGGCTTATCACCAATACTATGCAGTGAATAAAGCAGTAGAAGAAGCGAAGCGTGCGGCATCTGAAAGCGGAGACCGTAAAATCGGGGTTATTTGGCATACGCAGGGTTCAGGGAAAAGTCTCTCTATGGTGTTCTATACAGGGAAGCTTGTATTAGCGATGAACAACCCGACGATTGTCGTCCTAACAGACCGTAATGACTTAGACGATCAGTTGTTTAATACGTTTTCTATTTCAAGTGACTTACTTAGACAATCACCGAAACAAGCGGAAAGTAGAAGTGACTTAAAGAGGCTATTGTCCGTTGAATCGGGTGGCATCATCTTTACGACGATGCAGAAGTTCTCTCCTGAGGATGGAACAAATGAAATGGGCGCACTCACAACACGCCGAAACGTCATCGTCATGGCCGATGAAGCACACCGAACCCAGTATGGGTTCAGCGCACAAGTCCAGCAAGCTGAAAAAGACGTGTTCACGAAGTATGGCTATGCGAAGTATATGCGTGATGCGTTGCCGAACGCTTCATTTGTCGGCTTTACAGGGACACCTGTGGAGTCAGCTGATAAGAACACGCCTGCTGTGTTTGGCCATTACATTGATATCTATGACATGACACAGGCGGTAGAAGACGGTGCAACGGTTAAGATCTTTTATGAGAGCCGAATCATTCCACTCAATCTACCAGAAGATCTGGATTTAGACGGAGAGTATGATGAAATTACAGAATACCAAGAACAGTCGGATCGTGAACGGTTAAAATCGAAATGGTCCCGTTTGGAAGCGTTAGCTGGGGCAGAACAGCGTATCCAACGATTGGCACAAGATGTTGTGACACACTTTGAATCTCGTCAAGAAGCAATGTTCGGTAAAGGGATGTTAGTTGTCATGAGTCGCAGAATTGCGATTGACTTGTATCAAGCCATCATTGCACTTCGACCGGAATGGCATTCAGACGAGGATAGTAAAGGCGTCATTAAAATTGTCATGACGGGAACGTCGAGTGATCCTGAACACTGGCAGCCGTTTATAGGAAATAAAAAGCGACGTGATTATTTAGCGCGTCGGATGAAAGACAACGACGATGAACTGAAACTCGTCATTGTACGGGATATGTGGCTAACCGGCTTTGATGTGCCTTCTATGAGTACGATGTATATTGATAAACCGATGCGCGGCCATAACCTCATGCAAGCAATCGCACGCGTAAACCGAGTGTTCCGTGACAAGCCGGGTGGTTTGATTGTTGACTACATCGGTATTGCAGACAGCTTAAAAGAAGCTCTGAAGCAATATACGGACAGCGACCGAGAGAACACAGGGATTGACACGTCTGTTGCAGTAGACCTCATGCTAGAAAAGTTTGAAGTCATTCAGGACATGCTATATCAGCACGATTATGACTCATTCCATTCAGACAAGCCATCCGTCCGTATGAAAGCAATCACGGAAACGATGGATTTTGTCATTAGTCTAGGAGAAGAAGAGAAGAAACGATTCATGCAAGTCGTAACGGAGTTAGCAAAAGCATTTGCCCTCTGTGCCACAGAACTAGAAGCACAAGAACTAAATGCAGAAATTGGCTTCTTCAAGGCAGTGAAAGTAGGTCTTATTAAACTCATTCCAACAGACGGAGAAAAGAAAACCTCCTCACAAATTGATGCTCAGCTGAATCAATTGATTTCAAAGTCGGTTATATCGGAAGAAGTAGTAGATATCTACGACTCGTTAGGAATTGAGAATCCAGATATCTCGATACTTTCTGATCAATTTTTAGATGAAGTTAAAGCCCTGCCTCAGAAGAACTTAGCAGTCGAGCTACTGAATCGTTTGTTGCAAGGAAAAGTAAAAAACGTTCAGAAGACTAACCTCGTAAAAGCCAAGAAATTCACGGACATGCTGAATGCTGCAATCAATAAATACAACAAGCGTGCTATCGAAACTTCCAAGGTTATCGAGGAACTAATTGAGCTAGCAAAGGAAATGAACGACTCCTATAAAGCTGGTGAAAATAGTGGACTGATCAAAGAAGAAGTAGCGTTCTACGATGCTCTCGCTTCACATGATACAGCTGAACAAGTACTTGGAGATGACATTCTTAAAGTCATCGCGCACGAGCTCACGAAGGCGATCAAAGAGAACATGAGTATTGACTGGAACTTGAGAGAGTCGGCTAGAGCGAAGATGCGGATTACTGTTCGTAGGTTGTTAAAGAAGTATGGGTATCCACCTGATTTACAGAAGCTTGCGGTTGAGACTGTGGTGAAGCAGGCTGAGTTGATGGCGAGTAACAGTTGAGGTAGGAAAGAAGTGTCTGCGTAACATGTAACTTGAAAACAATTCTAAATCGTATTATCCATAGGCACTGTTCTATCAAAGTTGAAGCAGCGACACCATCGTATATGAATCCTCACCGCCCCTTCATCCGTATAAAATAGAAAGCGGATGGGGTGAGATGATGAGAGAATTATATATGAAACAGCGAATGATGAGTTTGAGAGGGAACTTCACAGTACGGGATGCGGACGAACGAGATGTTTATTTTGCGCAAGGGAGTTTTATGCAAATACCGAAAACATTTCTAGTAGCAGATAGTAACCAGAAGGAAGTAGCATTCATTACGAAAAAGCCATTCAGCATGTTGCCGACGTTTTTTGTAGAAGTCGATGGAATGGAACGGTTGACGATAAAAAAAGAATTTACTTTTTTGAAAGCACGGTATTCTATTTTCGGTGCGGGAGTAGAGATTGAGGGCAATTGGTGGGATATGAATTTTGAAGTGATGCGGAACGGTGAATTGATCGGTAGAGTGGATAAGAAGTGGTTCAGCTGGGGAGACAGCTATCGCTTGCAAATTGTTAAAGAAGAGGACGAGATTTTGTTCGTGTCGCTCGTTATTGCGATTGATTACGTCAAAGCAAGTCAAGCGGCTGCTTCAGCTGGGGCGACTTGAACAGAACGGAGACTGAAAGCGGTCTTCGTTTTTTTGCGCATTTGTGGGATTCTTATGCTATTGTAAACAGAGAAAGGAGAGCGATACGATGTTTTCAAAAGAAGAGAAAGACGCGG
Source organism: Sporosarcina sp. PTS2304 (assembly GCF_003351785.1). Taxonomy (GTDB): domain Bacteria; phylum Bacillota; class Bacilli; order Bacillales_A; family Planococcaceae; genus Sporosarcina. The sequence goes on along the minus strand of NZ_CP031230.1, from coordinate 2,376,703 downwards.
TCTATAAAGCGATTTACACAAGAAGAGATGTACGGAGTTTTCTTTCGACGCCTGTCCCAGCAGAAGCGATACATAACATTTTACATGCAGCACACCAAGCGCCTTCTGTCGGTTTCATGCAACCTTGGAATTTTATCATCGTGTCGTCGGACGAGACGAAAGAACGGCTAGCGTGGGCGGCGGATAAAGAGAGACGGGCGCTCGCTATTCATTATGAAGAGGAAGAAGGAAAGGAGACGAAATTTCTTGGTTTGAAAGTGGAAGGGCTGAAGGAAGCGCCGATTACGATTTGTGTGACGTGTGATCCGACGCGTGGCGGATCTCATGTGCTCGGGCGTAATTCTATTCCGGAGACGGATGCGCTGTCGACGGCTTGTGCGATTCAGAATATGTGGCTTGCTGCGTGTGCGGAAGGGTTAGCGCTCGGCTGGGTAAGTTTTTATAAGAAAAATGATGTGCGAGATATTTTGGATATTCCGCCACATGTGGATCCGATTGCGTTGCTGTCGATCGGCTATACGGAAAACTACCCGACGGCCCCGATACTTGAAACGGCGAAGTGGGAGACGAGACGGGTGCTACAAGAGTTGGTGTTTACAAATAAGTGGGGAGAGCGGCACGGGTGAAAGATTCTCACATAGTTATCTATACATATAGAACTAGAGAAGGAGGCTTACAACATGCAAATTCATGTGACAAAAAAGGTACTGGATGCTATACCGTTTGCTCCAGAAGAAATTCCGGAAGTGGAAGGGAATCCAATGTATGCTTGGCACGCGAATCTAATTACGTTCAATCGCAGAAAGACACTGGTCTTAATGAATGATAGTACGCGCTATGTCGTAGTGCTTCATGGGCTGAAGGCGAAAGAGATTAAGCAATTGGATGTCTGGGTAGTAGAGGCGATTCGCCAGACGTTGAAAGCTGAACGTGCTCAGGAAGAAGTGATTGAACAATACATTCGTGAAGCGGGCGGTGTGACGTTCCATAAGACAAAAAACCGTTCGATGGTGACGAGGCTCAATCAAGCATGTGACGTGGCCGCGTGTTTTTATAATGAGTTGGATCCTGCTGAACTTATCAGTACAACGATCGGAAAACGGGCTAGTCGATTTTTGGTAGGGGGCGGAAAGTTACCGGCGACCTATCCCCATGAAGAGATGATGAAAGAGTTGGCGGAGCTTGCAGGCGTGGACTCTATTTTCTCAGAACGAGCCGCTAGGATGCATATTTCCATGGTGCTTGAGAAACAGTTGATATGGCGACGTGTCCTCGTTCCGCTTAATATATCATTTACTGATTTTCATCAAATGATGCAAGTGTTGTTTAATTGGCATGATTCGCATCTGCATGAGTTTCTTTTGTATGATGAGAGTGTTTCTTCGGACACATCACAAATTCCAAAACCGATTGTTTCGATTGTGTCGTATGAAGAAGCGTTTGATTACGCTGGGGATATGGAGTTGAAAAGAGAGAAGGGTTTGTTGCTTTCTGATTTCGTCCCACGTCATCAATATATAAAGTACGTCTATGATTTTGGTGATAACTGGGAACATGACATTGTACTAGAGGAAATTGTCGATGACGCTTTTATCGAGTCTCCTGTTTGTTTAGAAGGAGAAGGAACTGCGCCTCCGGAAGATTGTGGAGGGGAGCATGGGTTTGACGAATTCTTACTCGTGATGAATGATCCGGCACATCCAGATCACCAGTCGATGAAGGAATGGGTAAGTGGTCAACTGCATAGGGAATTTGATAGGATTGCTGTGAATCATGAGTTGAAGATGATTTGAAAAAAGCCAAGCAACGGTAATTTTTATCAACCGTTGCTTAGCTATTTGGAAGATACGACCAAAAATTTCACAGGATCTTTCGTCAAGTTATACCAATAATGTGTTTTTTTCGCATCGAACATAATGGATTGCTTTTCCATTAGTTCGGTTTTTTTTTCCGTCAATTGAAACGGTTAAGACCCCTTCTATCACAAATAGAAATTCATGACCACTATGCGTAAATTCGTTTCCATCATTTTGGCCCGGCTGAAGTGTCACCAAAATGGGCCAGTATGCCGCATCATGAATATTGTTTGAAAGATCTTTATAGTAGAACTGTTGATTTCGGTTTTCTAATGTTAAGTCTTCTTCATTTGCTGGAAAAAATACTGTAGGATTCACATGTAGCGCATCTGCCACTTTTTTTAACGATTCTAATGTAATACTACATTTTCCACGTTCTACTTGAGAAAGGAAACTGATAGATACATCTGTTAATGCAGCCAATTCTCTCAATGTTAATTTCCGTTCTTTTCGCAATGATTTTAAAATACTGCCGATGGATTGACCAGCCATATACATAGCTCCTTTACATACTCTACCTTCCACTCACCCTACTTTACTAAAGAGAGCGCTTTCAATGCAAATAAATTTTTCGTTGACAGAACATTTTAAACTGCTAGTATAGTAAAAAAGGATATTGAAGTGGTACTTCAATTCTACTAAAGGAGGCAATAAATGATGGATCCGAAACAAATGAGGAAAGTATGGATTGCTAGCTTGGTAGGTAGTTCCATTGAATGGTTCGATTATTTTCTATACGGTACAGTAGCTGCACTAGTCTTCAATCAAGTCTTTTTCGTTACAGAAGATCCGACAGTCGGTCTCTTATTAGCATATGCGTCTTTTGCGTTGGCATTTTTTATTCGTCCGTTTGGTGGAGTCATTTTCAGTCATATCGGAGATCGTATCGGACGTAAAAAAACACTTGTTATTACATTGAGCCTCATGGGAATTGCGACATTTGGGATGGGTTTACTGCCAACGTATCAAGCCATTGGTGTGTGGGCTCCGATTTTACTAATCACTCTTCGTCTCGTCCAAGGGTTAGGAATTGGCGGCGAGTGGGGCGGAGCGTTGTTGTTAGCGGTAGAATATGCGCCTAAAGAAAAACGCGGTTTGTACGGAGCGATTCCTCAAATGGGTGTAACGATTGGGATGGTAATGGGGACGGTCGCTCTATCGATCATGACATTATTGCCAGAAGGTTCGTTTATGACATGGGGCTGGCGTGTTCCTTTTATACTTAGCGCCTTTTTAGTACTCTTTGGTTTATGGATTCGAAAAGGGATCGATGAAACACCGTCATTCAAAAAAGTACAGCAATCCGGTGAGATACCAAAACTGCCAATTGTTGACACGTTGAAATACCATTGGCGTGAAGTACTGATTGCCATTGGAGCGAAAGTGGTAGAAACAGCACCTTTCTATATTTTTGGTACGTTCGTCGTTTCCTATGCAACATCCAACTTGGATTTTTCTCGAACGACGATTTTAAATACAGTGATGGTAGCTACAATTGTTACGACGATTCTTATTCCGATTATGGGAAGTCTATCTGATAAAATTGGACGGAAAAAGATTTATGTGGCGGGCACAATCGGGATGTTCTTATTTGCTTTCCCGTACTTTTGGATGTTACAGCAACAATCTGTTGTTCTGTTAGTCGTAGCGACGGTCGTCGGATTAGGTATCATCTGGGCACCGATTACCGCAGTGCTAGGAACTATGTTCTCAGAAATCTTTGATGCCAAAGTACGTTATACAGGAATTACATTAGGCTACCAAATCGGTGCAGCTGTCGCAGGAGGAACTGCTCCATTAATCGCGACAAGTCTACTATTGAAATTTAACGATTCCTACGTTCCTGTAGCGATTTATATTATGTTCACAGCGGTCATTTCATTGGTTGCTATTTGGGCAGTAAAAGACCGCAGCAATGAAGAGTTAGATGCATTGGTGAAAGAAGAATCTATAGAAGAACCGATAACTACTGAAGAAGTAACGCAAATGTAACGCGTACACAGTCAATGTGCACCAAAAAAGTGTTTCTATTTAATTGGAGGAAAGTAGTATGTTAATTGTAAATGAAAAAGAAATTATGAAAGCGTACGGTATGAAAGAAGCGATACAAGATGTGAAAGATGTATTAACTGCAAAAGCGGCAAATCAAATTGCCGATCCTCATCGTACAGTAATTGAGTTCCCGCAACATGAGGCTTCTGCGTTATATATGCCGAGTGCGGATTTAGTTAGAGAAGTGACAGCGGTAAAAGTAGTGACGATTTTCCCGAACAATCCTTCGAACGGAATGCCGACTACGCAAGGGGTAGTGTTAGTGACGGACGCAAAGAATGGAGAGCATTTGGCTATGTTAAATGCTTCGTACTTAACACGCCTGCGTACAGGTGCGTTATCTGGAATCGCTACAGATTACTTGGCGAAACAAGATGCAAGCGTGCTCACCGTCGTAGGGACAGGCGCGATGGCTTTCGAACAAGTGCTAGGTGTCTTGCAAGTACGTGAAATCGAACGTATTCTTCTAGTTAACCGCACACCTGAAAAAGCGCAAAGTTTCGGTGAAAAGTTACAAGACTTTGGAGTAAACATACCATTTGAAGTAGTAGAAGATGTCTCTGGAGCCGTTCGCCAGGCACATATTATTTGTTGTGCGACACGATCCAATGAACCGGTATTTAATGGCGCAGACTTACAACCTGGTACACATGTGAATGGAGTCGGTTCTTATTTACCTCATATGCTGGAAATGGATATAGAAACGATTACGAGCGCATCAAAAATCGTTGTCGATGATTTTGAAGGGGTAAAAGAAGAAGCAGGAGAATTAATGAATGCAGCAGAGATTGGGAAATGGTCGTTTGATCACGTCCATTGTGAACTGGGTAAGTTAGTAACGAAAGAAGTAAAGGGCCGCGAAAATTCAGAAGAAATTACGCTGTTCAAATCAGTTGGAGCCGCATATTACGACTTAGCCGTTGCCAAAGGAGTGTATGTAAAAGCGAAGGATAGTAACATCGGGACTGAACTGGAAGTATAATAGATAATCGTGTACGTATTCCATTTTTCAAAAAAAGAAATGGAATGAAATTTTACGAATGCATGAAGGAGTAGTTCGCCTTCATGCATTTTTTTATCGAAATAAATTTTACGTTGTAGAAAAAGCCCTTCTTTAAGCGGAAGTCTTTCAGAGTATCTAGTACATGAAAAAATATTATTTTTTCTTTAAAATACGTGTAAAAGTAGCATATAAAGGGGATCACATTGTAAGAGTAGTAAATCCTATGAATGGCGCATTTAATGAGTAGTAAGGTTTACTTTCTAGAAGTGCTTACAAATAGTCCATTAATCTGGAATAATGTCATAACTATTACTTGCGTATACCTAAAGAAGATTACGTTGTGGGATGGAAAAAGTGATTGTGGGGTGGACTAATTGACAGATCAAACAAGATATTTCCGACTTGCAAATATAACGAAACTGATCAACACGAAACTGGAGTTACGAGACGTGTTGAATCAAGTCATTGCTGCTATATCAGAGGAAATCATTCAGTGTGACTCAATTGGAATTTACTTGCCTCAAGAGGATGGTTTATTGAGAGGGTTTGTTGGTAAACCTGAAGTGATGAATGGAATGACAATTGATATGCACGTAGTAGATACGGAATATGATTTACTGGCGAAAGAAGTAATGGAGACGCAAAAGACGATTTATGTGCCTGACACTTCAATAGACCATCGCCCGGATTGTAGAACAGTTCAGGCATTTAATATTAAGTCATTGTTGGCTCTTCCCATCATTTTAGAAAATGAGTTATTTGGGATTGTTTTTTTATTTGACGCTGGTATTCCTATGAACTTAACAGATGTAGAAATACAATCAGTGAAATCATATGTCGACATGGCGGCAATTGCGATTCAAAATGCTAAGAATCTGAAGAATAAAGAAGACCTCATTAAGGAAAAGCAATTATTGTTGGATGTGACGCATGATTTATCTATGTGTTCATCTGTTCACGAAGCGATAAATACGTGCTTCTGTTATATATCTACGTTATTGAATAATAATAATATCGGTGTACATTTACTAGATACAGTAGCAAAGCTCAAAATAAAGCCAACGATTTTAAATAGCAAAAGTGACTGGACAGAAGAGAGCTGGATCACCACTTTGAAAGAAACGAACTTTGATGACGAAAATGATCAAGTATTTAAAGATGTCATTGCGACTAAAGAAGCTATCCTTATTACAGATGTGTATAAAGATGATCGAGTCAATCATGCTGTTTGTCGAGCATTTTCTATTCAGTCTATGTTTGTCGTACCTATTGTTTCGATCGGTGAAGTGTTAGGAATCTTCACTATTGTAGATATGCATAGACAAGGATTGAATTATTCTAAAGTAAATCAGCAGTTGACACAATCCATTGTAAATGCGACAGCCTCCACGTTATCCAACTTATTAAATATAGAAAAACAGGATCAAATTATTAAAGAACGAACATCGGAAGTATTGGAGAAAAATGAAAAGCTGAATCAGACGATGAAAGAACTGCAGCGGTTGAATCGAGAGAGGGAATTGCTTCTTAACTCAGCTGGAGAAGGAATATTCGGTATAGATGTAAATGGTGTAATTACTTTTTGTAATCCTACTGCGAAATCGATGTTGGGATATGAATCTGTTGACGAACTACAAGGTCAATCGGTAGAGCAAATATTTAGCGCGAATAGCAAAGGACAAGGAGAGACTGTTTTTTTTCGACAAGATCAGTCTAGCTTTCCTGTTGAATATGTAATCTCTTCTATTACAGAAGAAGGTAAAACATTAGGAGAGGTTGTGACGTTTAAAGACGTTTCAGAAAGAAAAAGGATGGAAGAGGAAATAAAGTATCATGCGTATTATGATAGTCTGACGAATTTGCCAAATAGAGTACTACTTAATGACCGTCTAGAACAAGGGTTGAGTTATGCCAAAACTAATGAATGGAAATCAGCTGTGCTGTTCATGGACTTAGATCGTTTCAAATCAGTCAATGACCTATTGGGGCATAGTTATGGAGACATATTATTGGCTGAAGTAGCGAATCGTATAAGATTTTGTATTGCTGATGATGTTACTGCTTCGAGGCAGGGCGGCGATGAATTTATCTTATTCTTCCCTCATATTGGCAGCGAATTAGACGTCATGAACGTTATTGAATGTATAATTGACCTTTTTAATAAACCATTCAATTTAAGAGGACATGAAGTTTATATGAATTGTAGTATGGGGATAAGTTTGTTTCCACAAGATGGCACCTCTGCTGAAGTGTTAGTGAAACATGCGGATATCGCTATGTATCAATCGAAAAATATATCGGGTACGTCATATCGCTTTTTCAAGACCGGAATGGATACGAGAATCATTGAACATGTTAAATTCGAGAATGACTTATACAGTGCACTAGAACGCGAGGAACTAGAAGTTTACTTTCAGCCTCAAATAGACTATCGATCGAAGTCGGTAGTTGGAGTAGAAGCCTTATTGCGGTGGAATCACCCGTTGGAGGGGATAGTCTCACCAGATAAATTTATACCGATCGCTGAAGAAACAGGTTTGATCGTACCTATTGGAAATTGGGTTCTTGAACGTGCGTGTGAACAAGTGAAAAGATGGCAGGAAGATGGTAATACTTCTTTATGCGTATCCGTCAATTTATCCGTTCGTCAGTTTGAGCAGCATAACTTGTTCCAAACAGTTCAGGATACTATAGAACGTATTGGACTGTCTCCAAAGTTCTTATGTTTAGAAATTACCGAAAACCAAATTATAAAAAATACAGAATTAACCGTACAAACGTTACGGCAATTGAAAGAGCTGGACATAGAAATTGCGATTGATGACTTTGGAACAGGTTATTCTTCCTTAGGATATTTAAAAAACTTACCGATCAATAAATTAAAAATTGATAAATCATTTATTCAAGAACTAAAAAGTCATGATAGTAATTCCGCGATCGCCGAGACGATTATCACACTGGCTACTAATCTAGGGCTTTCTGTAATTGCTGAAGGTGTCGAAACAGAAGAACAAGCGGAGTTTTTGACTTCAAAAAATTGTTACCTCATGCAAGGCTATTATTTTGATGCTCCTATGACGACCGAGGCATTCGAAAAGAAATACGTTCATTTAATATGAGGTAAATGAAAAAGGTATCTAGTCCGAAGAAGTTTTCTTTCGGTATGATACCTTTTTTATCAAGCCTGTGGATTAAACATATTATGTATAATCCATTTATTTAATAGCGAGTTTCACTATGGCAATTAGACGGAGTGATGCTGACTTAGCGTGTCTTGCGGCTTGCGCTTCCAGACGATACGCTTTCCGGAGGGGGCGCGGTGAACCGTCAAGCGCTGCGAGTTACACCTGTCAAGTGCAAAGATATGCTCCTTCTCGCTACGCTTCACTCGCAAAAGCCGTCATTCGCAACGGCTTTTCCTGATCCTCCTGGAGTCGATCGTCTTCCAGCTCCAGCCGTACTTTGTGTGTGTAAGACAGTTTGATCACTCTTTGTAGGTGGTGAAAACCAAGTAGAATTGTCTGATACCATGCGACCGCTTTTGAAGGTAGATAGCGGTGAAGTGTTATCAGCAACTATGATTGTTTCAATGAACTGAGCGGAAAAAGAAACGCCTCTATTTGCACTCAGTCAGCCAACCCAAAGTTTCACCACTCTGTTCAGGAAACGGAACTTACCATACTCTATTTCTGGACGAACACGAACTGACTTCTCGACACAAAGTCAAGGATTCTCCCGGAAGAACCGGCGACTCCTGGAGGATCAGAGTGACAGGCGTAATCACCAAAGAACTTCTGGCGAGTCCGCCGCGCCCCCTCAGGAAAGCGTCCGGTTCTGTAGGGAGAATCCTAAACAATACACTACCTCTACAATTACTTGTCAAAAGTAACTCATTTCCAAATGTCAATTCCTTTCTTTAGATAATCAACAGGCTTACTTTTTTATTTCACTTTTTATTCAACAGACTGACTAAGTAAAGGTTGAATACATATAGTATAAATATTGTCGCATATTTCATCTTTTGAATAGCCACGGTCTTCGCGCTGAAACTGAAATAAGTTCGGTGCAATCGCGGCGTTTAGTAAGTCAGCGACATATATTGTATTAAGTGGCGTAGCATCCGCTTCACGGGGAATTTCTTCAAGCAAGTCCCGAAAGATATTATGTGTAGATTGGTAAAGAGGTGAGTGATAAATAAGAGTTACATCATCGTCACAGCTAGGGGCTTTAATCGCACTAAGTAATTGACATTGTTCCTCTATAAAATCGAGTGAATAGGCAATCGTCTGTTTTAAACGGATTCCAATAGGTTCGTTGTGATGATCATGCAAGTAACTAATGATAGTGTCATGATTTTTTTTTGCCAGTTTAAGTATGAGATCCAGGCATAGTTCTCCTTTATGTGCATAGCGTCGATAAAGCGTTCCTTGTCCCACGCCTGCTGCTTTAGCGATTTGATGCATAGTCGTTTCAGCTACACCCTTTTCATTGAACAGAGCACGTGCCGCTTCTAGAATCATTTGCTGGTTTTGTAATGCATCTTTTCGCAATGTAGACGTATGTTGTTCTTGCACTAGTGATCCTCCTTTACGTGATATTTTGTATTAAAAATGCTTTATATTGACAAGTGGACAATTGTCCGTTAATTTTAATTATATACTGTGTGAAGTGTTCATTCAATAGAATCTAGGAAAAAGAAAGAAATTTTAAGATCAAGTGGTAGCTAATAGAGGAGGGAAAGCAATGGATCAGATGAAGGCTATTGTAAAACGAAGTGAGAAGCCGGCAGATTTAGCTTTACAGGAGGTTCGTATTCCGGCGATAAGCGAAAATGAATTGCTTATTCAAGTGAAAGCCATTGGAGTGGGTATCCATGATGGCTATTTTTTACCGAAGGCTATTCACTATCCATACCCTATTGGAATTGAAGCAGCTGGAGTGATTGAAGAAGTAGGGGAAAAAGTCACTAGTTACCAAAAGGGAGACCGAGTAGCGTTTGTAAGTTCGATGCAGGTCAAAGGTGGAACATGGGCTGAGTATGCAGTAGTTGCGGATAGTTCCTTAATTATTCCTATACCTGAGGGAATGAGTTTTAAAGAAGCGGCAGCGGTCCCGGTCGCAGGGAATACGGTTTTGAAAGCGTTGAAGTCATTGGATTTACAAAAAGATGATACCGTATTTATCGCAGGCGCATCGGGAGCAATCGGTACATTTGCGATTCAACTAGCTGTAGCAAAGGGTTGTAGGGTGGCGGGGTCTGCTTCGATACGAAACCATAACTATATGATTTCTTTAGGTGCTGAAAAAGTGGTAGATTATCATGATGCAGATTGGACGGAACAAATTAAACAGTGGCAACCCGATGGAGTCGATGCAGTAATGGCTATTCAACCAAATACGGCTAGTGTAAGTGCAGAAGTTTTAAAAGAAGGTGGAAAAATTGTGGCTGTTTCAGGTGATCAATTTAGACCGCAGAAGCCTATTAATATAAAGCCATTCCCGTATCAAGACGATGTAAGCAATGAGTTATTACAACTTATGGAGAAAATCTATTCTGGCACTATTCAATTAGTAATCGAGCAAGAATATCCTTTTGAGAGGGCTCTAGAAGCGTTACGGAAAACAGAAACGCGACGTGCTCGCGGAAAACTGGTCATTACTATGCCTTAAAAAGGAATGAATTCAACTCGTTTCAGTCGATCTTGACGAGTTTTGATATGGAAAATCCTATAGATGAGGAAAAGCGAATGAATGTAGTACTAATTCTAACACAACAGACAAAGCCTAAATTTCACATATAGCAGGAGGCGTTTTACATGAAAGAAGAGTATTCAATTTCAAATCTAAAGCTTTCTGTTCTCGACGGGGTAGGTTTGTATAACGGAGAATCTGCAGTTGATGCATTAAAGCATTCGACTGAAGCAGCGCAACTGATCGATCGATTAGGTTATACGAGAGTGTGGTTCACAGAGCATCATAATAGTAAGCACCAAATGAGTACGTCACCTGATCTATTAATTGCCCATATAGCAGCCATGACAAAAAGTATTCGTGTAGGTTCCGGCGGTATTATGCTACCAAACCATAGTGCGTTGCGAATCGTTGAGAATTTCTCTATTTTAGAAGCATTGCATCCAGGTCGTATTGATCTTGGTATGGGAAGAGCATCAGGTACCAATGCGATCACGAACGCTGCATTACGCAATAGCCGGGAACCATTGCGCGGAGAAGCAGTAATGAACCAACTTATGGAAGTATTAGCGTTCTTCAATCGTGAGTTTCCCGAAGGTCATCCTTATCAAAGTATTAGCCCGTCGCCTGATTTATCTTTGCGTCCCGACTTATATATGCTTGGGTCTAGTGATGGCGGGATGCAAATCGCAGCGCAATTAGGAATGGGATTTGCATTTGCAGGACAAATCAACCCGACGTATGCTGTTCCTATGCTAAGAAAATATCGAGAACACTTTCAGCCGTCACGCTATTTTTCAAAACCGTACAGTATTTTATCAGTTATTATTATTTGCGCCCCAACTGATGAAGAAGCTGAATACTTGGCAGCGCCTGCGATATTGCAGTGGGCTCGTTGGGGGACTGGCCAAATTCACCATGCACCGCCTACGCTAGAAGAAGCTGAAACTCATGAATATACAATCGAAGAACAACAGGCTGTAAAAGAAGGTGAAGGTCGGTTTATCATCGGAAGTCCTGAACGTGTAAAGTCTAAACTACAGGCACTTGCCATGGAAGCACAAGCCGATGAAATTATGGCTGTGAATATGATAACCGACCACCAAGCGCAACTACAATCGTACAAGTTGCTTGCAGACATATTTAATCTGTAATTTTGGCTGAAGCAGTTAGAAAACCGTGACCAATATGACGATACAATAGACAGAAGCGCGAGAGAATCATTCTCTGCGCTTTTTTCGTAGTAAGAATTTAGTATACGCAGATTTACACATCCTCCGCTAAGTAAGCAGTGCGACCTTGTACAATGCCCTTCTATTTATTGCATAGATTGAAAATAAAAGAGATACTCGGCTTATTTGAAATATGCTACACTGACAATATATAGAAATGAACATGCAGATAGGGAGGGGGTAGGATGGAAAGTCAGTTGACGAATGAAAAGTTACTGGAAATTATATCCATTCAAACAGAAATTGTACAACAGGGAACTGCGCTAGATAAAATTATGGAGATTGTTACAGATCGCGCACTTGTTCTTGCGAGAGGCGAAGGGGCAGCAGTGGAACTGATTGACCGAGAAGAGTTAGTATACAGTTCTGTGGCCGGCATTGCAGAAAAGTTTATGGGGATGAGGCTTGCGGTCAAAAATAGTTTGTCGGGTGAATGTATCGATTCTCGAGAACCGTTAATTTGTAATGACGCAGAAAACGACAGTCGAGTAAATAAACAGGCATGTCGCAGCATTGGGTTGAAATCAATGATTGTGTTGCCGCTCATTTGTGATGGCAAATCGATTGGTGTACTCAAAGTGTTCTCCAAGACTGTTGATAGTTTCGGCAGGGCGGAAGTGCAAGTACTGGAGCTTTTGACAGGACTCATTTCAGCGGCTATGTACCATGCAATGGAAAACGATGAAAGTGAGTTATTGTTCAAGGCGACACATGACAGTTTGACTGGCATCCCGAACCGCTCGCTTTTTTATGACAGACTGCGCCAGAAAGTATCTCATCTAACACAAAAAGATCAGCATACATTCGGTGTACTGTCGCTCGATATGGATGGCTTTAAACTTATTAATGACCAATTTGGCCATCGCACGGGGGATGCTGCTCTTGTAGAGACGGCGCGCCGTGTAAAGGAAATTCTTCCAGAAGGTGATACGTTTTCAAGGGTAGGCGGTGACGAGTTTGCAATTCTTGCGTTGTCTATATCTGACAGTGCAGATGTGAAACGGATGAAAGAACGGATTTACGAAGAAATCGACCAGCCATTTTATTTTGAAGATCATCATGTTCATCTCGCAGTTAGTATCGGCTATGCATTGTATCCGAGGGATGGGAAAAAAATTGAAGAGCTGATCGAGTACTCTGACCGTTCGATGTATGAAGAGAAACGTAAACGCAAGGCGGAAGCGAAACAAAAATAAAATGTGCGGCAATAACATGGATAGGGTCAACCTATAATCTGTCCTCTATAAAAAATATTCAGATAACTGTTTCTAAATATTTTTTTATATGTTACAATACCTATAAAGTTACTAAGTATTGAAGGGGAATGATACGATGTCGACGAAAAATAGTACACTTATAAAGATGGGAGCAACTTCCCGATGGGAGGAAGACATCCGTTCTACACATACGATCCGCCACTTCGAAGAGTTTTCGATGGATGAACCTGTTGAATTAGGTGGAAGTGATACAGGCGCTACGCCACTTGAGTACATGGCAGCTACACTGAACGGTTGTAAAGCAGTCATGGTACCACTCATTGCAAAGGAACAAGGATTCACGTTCACCGCACTGTCTTTTGATACGACGGGAATTGTCGATGTCCGAGGATTAATGGGAGAAGAAGGGGTCAAGACGTACTTTCAGAAAATCCGCTTCACTTTAGAAATCGAAACTAAAGAATCTGATGAAGCCATTGAACGTTTGAAGGCAGAAGTGGAACGTCGTTGCCCAGTATATAACTTATTTGCGGATGCGGGTATTCCAGTAGATGCAAATTGGATAAAAAAATAAGGTGCTATCGATACTATACCAGACCCTAAAACAATTCTAAATTGTTGAAGGGTCTGGTATATTTTTCATTAGGCTTTATTATTTATTCACTTTAGACTGGAGGATCTAGCATATGTCAACACATCAACCAAAGGCCTATTTGTTAACTATCTCCGGTGCAATTTGTTGGGGATTGATCGGTTTGTTCATTGCGCCCTTATACGTACGAGGATTCACGGCGTGGGATGTAGTGGCTATTCGCGGTATTTTTAGTTTTACTTTCTTGTTACTTTTTATGTTGTTGTTTTATCGTAAACAGTTGCGCACACAAGTAAAAGATCACGTATTATTTGCAAGTGCTGGGATTCTTAGCTTGGCCTTTTTTAATTACTTTTATTTCGAAGTATTTTCTCGCTCAAACTTATCTCTTGCAGTCACTTTACTATATACAGGACCATTATTTGTAACGATTTTATCAAGAGTTTTCTTTAAAGAACCTCTCACTACACGTAAAATCTTAGCGCTCGTATTCGCTATTATCGGCTGTGCTTTCGTTGTAGGGTTGCTTCCGTTTGGATCGCAAAGTATACCGATCGAAACATTAGTAATGGGTATACTCTCGGGGTTTTGTTATGCATTATATAGTATCTTTACAAAGCCGGTCACGAAACGCTATTCTCCTTTAACGATCACGACCTACACATTTTTCTACATGGCATTATTTATGGCCTTGACTAGTAATGTGTGGAGTAAAGTTGATGCATTTGTTCATATAGACGTATGGATTTCTGCGTTACTGTTGGCATTGGTTTCAACAGTTGCAGCTTACGTGCTTTATACGTATGGGTTGAAATATTTGGAGGCTGGAAAGGCTTCTATTTTAGCTACGATAGAACCAATTGTTGCTGTGCTTGTTGGAGTGTTATTTCTTTCGGATCTGTTACGGTTCTGGCAAGTGTTAGGCATTATTTTAGTATTATACGCTGCTGTGCTCGTTGTCGGTGGTAGAGTACGCATTGAATGACTCGCTATATAAAGTGAGTGAACGTCGAGACGAAAGCTAGGCAAAAAAGCTATAGAAAAAAGCATGGAGGATATGGTCTTCTGATGTGACCCCTTAAAGTTAGAGTTTTATATTAAGCTGCTAGTTGGCTGGTGTGAAGTCGGTATTGTACCGGACTCATGCCAGCCAATTTCTGTTTGATCCGTTTATTATTGTAATACTGAATATAAGTCTCGATATCCCGTTTTAATTCCTCGTACGTGCGAAGTTTTTCTCCATAATACATTTCTTGTTTTAATAACCCAAAGAAATTTTCCATAGGCGAATTGTCCAGGCAGTTTCCTTTGCGTGACATGCTTTGGAACACGCCATGTTCTTTTAGCGCATCGCTCCACTGTGCGTGTTGATAGTGCCAGCCTTGATCTGAATGAATGGTCGTTCGGAATCGTGCATCTTTCACGATTTGAAGCGCGTCTTCTAAAGGTTTCATCACAAAGTCGAGCGTTGGATGCATACTGATTCCGTGGGATAGAATTTCTCCGTTGTACATGTCCATCATCGGGCTAAGATAAAGTTTCCGACCATCAGAACACTTAAATTCTGTAATGTCAGTCGTCAATTTTTGATAAGGGATCGGTGTATCGAAGCGACGGTTGATACGATTCTTCGCCACGGTGCCGATTGTCCCTTTGTACGAACTATAGCGCCGTGATTTCCGAATGAACTTATCGCACTTCAAACCGAGCTTCCTCATGATCCGCTGCACCTTTTTATGATTCACAAGGATTCCTTTGTTTTTCAACTCCAATCGGATTCTACGGTAGCCATAGTTTCCATCGTTCGCCTCAAAAATGGATTGAATCATTTCTTCCAGCTCTTGAAGCGGATTACCTTGGTTCAATCGTTTCACATGATAATGATACGATGACTCGGGAATGCCTACAATTTGAAGGACATCTTTTAATCGAAATTCTTCTTTGAGTTCGAATGATAGCGCTGTTTGTGCTTTTCTAGATAGCCATCCGGATCCATCTGAAAAGCTTTTAACTTTTTTAAATACGCTACTTCCAATCGTAGGAGTTCATTCTCTCGTTCTAATTTCTGTTCACGTGTTAGTGTATCCTGTGGGGCAGGCTGTGTGCTTCGTTTAACGTTCTTCGCTTTATCTGACATAGCTGGCCGTCCTTTCGGTTGATCCAGGGCTTCCGCACCGCCTTCAAGGAACTTCTTGTTCCATGAAGAAATCATCGGTGGATTCGTTAGGCCGAAATGAAGTGCCGTTTCTGTCAGCGAAGCGCCTGTCCGTTTCCTAAAGTTTAGTACATCCAGCTTGAATTGAACAGAATAAATTTCATTGATATTTTTTCTAGTTAACCCTTCTACACCGTACTTTTGATACGCCAGGACCCAATTTATAATTTGTTGATGTGACTTCACACCATACTTTTTCGCTAATTTACTGTAACCAAGTTCTCCCTTTAGGTACTCTAGAACAATCCGCACCTTAAATTCTTCATTATATTTCACCATAAGAAAACACCCCAAAAAGTTAGATTGTAACTCTAACTTTTGGGGTGCACATCATCTTGAAGTGAGCCCCGGCATTATATCCTCCGGGTGTCCATACTGCTTGACGATGTTGTCTGACGGAACGAAAGCGGTAGAAGTGGGAGATCAAGTCGGAACATATGATATAGCAGAATTGCTTGAGCGTTCTATTTTTGGAGAGGTTTTTGAACCTGAAATGGAAAAACAAGAAGGTTAGTTATACAGTAGTAAGAAGTAGATGAAGTTTGAAAGAACATATACTGGGGTGTCCAGAAAGTCAGTAACTTCTGATTTTCTAGGATGCCCCCTTTTTGTATGGAAACAAATCATTTTTTGATGTTTCTTTCTGTTATGCATAGAGCGAAGACTGATAACCATTGGGTCATGGGTCCTAAATAGTTATATTTTAACGGATGAGTGTGATTGGGAATCGTATAGAATATCGTTTCGTTGCGTTCCAGCCGGACGCGTTCAGAACCGGATGTTCCATCTGTCGACCTAATCCTTCCTGAATCGCCAGCTTACACTTTTAGCTGTTCTCTATAGAGTGAGGAAGTTGCCAACCATTTGCTTATCGTTTCTGGAAAGTTGGAATGTAACGGATAAGAGAGAATGGAAATGTAGAGAATCGCTTGTTATTTCGGACTTACAACCAACGATCAAATAAACTCTGGCAGGATATAGCGAATTGTTTTTTCTGCTTATTTCATGTTGAAAACTTATTAGATAGTCACAGTTCATTTTGTTGTTGGAAGTAGTACGAGTTTAGAGATCACTGAAAGAAAAGTTTAGTTCATTCAACATGATTTATCATTCACAAATCCTTTTATAATCTCTCCACTCGATGTGATTTAGAAATATCGATACTGATTTTTTCAGCAGTCTCTAATAACTTTGGAAGGAAATGATTTTCAACTACTTCCTTATTAATACGATCTGCGTTTGAAGAAATATTAATAGCCGCTATGACTTTCCCTTCGTGATTTCGAATGGGAGCTGCTAAGGAACTTAATCCTTCTTCGAGCTGTTGTTCGACAAATGCCCAGCCATCAATCTTAATTTGGGAAAGCCTTTCGCGTAACTGTGATTGACTTTCAATTGTTCTATTTGTAAGAGGTGTGATAGTGGTATGGGCCAGATAATTGTCTAGTTCAGCTGGAGGCAAGTGAGCGAGTAATACTTGCCCCATAGAAGTTGCGTATGCAGGTAATCGGGAGCCCACATCCAATGAAATCATCATAATTCTCTTAGTAGGAATTCTAGCGACATAAACGATTTCTGTTCCGTCTAAAACTGAGATGGAAGTAGATTCTCCTGTTTGTTCGACGAGCTCCCTCATATGCGGATGGACGATAGACCAGATGTTTTTTGAAGACATATAAGCATAGCCTAAAGACAATATGCGCGAGGTTAATGAGTAATGTCCATCGATAGATTGTACATAGCCTAAACTTTCTAAGGTTAGTAATATTCTACGAACGGCGGGTCTGCTTAAAGAAGTGATTTTAGCAGCCTCGCTTACTGTAAGCGATGGATGTTCGTGTGAAAATGCTTGAATTACTAGTAAACCTCGCTCTAAAGATTGCATGAAATCTGCATCTTTAATGGAATTATTTGAATCTTTCATTGACAACCTACCTACTTTCATGATTATATTAGTTTGTACGATAAATAATATGATTGTACGTTAATCGTACAACAAACAAATAAATTAAGCAATAATAATTTTATTAAGGGAGACAACAATATGAAAACAATGATTAAAAATATTCATTCCATAATTGTAGATGTTCCTATTAAAAGACCTCACCAATTTTCTACGGAAATTGTTTCAACTAAAAGTTTTGTAGTAATCCAAATAGAATTAGAAAATGGATTGATTGGTATTGGAGAAGGGACGACACCTGGAATCTGGTGGAACGGCGAAAGTGTAGAAACAATGCAACTCGTCATCGATCAGTATTTAAAGCCTTTGCTCATTGGTCAGGATCCTAGAAATATTGAACAATTGCTACAGCTGTTTGATCGTCATGTACGTTCGAATCCTTTTGCGAAGGCAACCGTTGAAATGGCGCTTTTCGATGTCGTTGGAAAAATATACAACGCACCTGTCCATCAATTGCTAGGAGGATTATTCCAAAGTTCGATCGATGTGAAATGGGCGCTAGCGACTGGAGATGCTGATGGAGATATTGCAGAAGGAAAAGAACTTGTTAGCAGTAACACATATAAAGACTTCAAAATAAAAGCAGGGAAGTTCCAACCGGCAGATGATGCAAAGCGGGCGATCAAGATTGCGGAAGGATTGCGTGGAATTTCAACGATTGGTATTGATCCGAATGGGTCATGGGATACAGTAACGGCTGTACGTTGGATGGATCGCTTGCATGACGCCGGAGTAGATTTCCTAGAGCAGCCTCTAGCGCCGCTTGATTACAGAGGAGCAGCTAAACTTGTAAGTATGCAAAAGGTTCCAGTCATGGCAGATGAAAGCGTGGCAACGATCCAAGACGCGCAAAGACTGGTAGAGGAAAAAGCGGCAGACATTTTCTCGCTTAAAATTCACAAGTCTGGCGGCATGCGAAATACATTGAAAATAGCTGCCATTGCAGAGGCAGCAGGAATTGAATGCTTCGGAGGGACTTCGTTAGAAAGTTCAATTGGGTCAGCTGCTAGCATCCATGCATTCGGAACAATCCGCAACTTGGCGTACGGTTGTGAAACATTCGGACCTCCATGGCTTGCGGATGATTTAGTGAAAAATCCGTTGGAATTCAAAGAAGGAAAAGTACTCATTCCAACAGGTGCCGGCTTAGGCGTGGAATTGGATGAAAAGAAAATCGAAAAATACAAGAGAAAGAAGGAGGAAGTCACAAATGGCGTATTTTGATGCACCAAAACTTAGTTTTTTATTTGATTTGGAATTAGTAGTAGAGAAAGCTCATTTGCCGGGAACGACTCCGATCGGCACTAGACGCATTATCCGTGTAGAAGGTGGGCACTTTGGTGGTGGGGAAGTAATAGGCAACGTGGTTCCAGGCGGTGACGATTGGATAACGGTTCGAGAAGACGGAACGATTATACAAGATGTACGTATTCTGCTGAAAACGGACGATGAAGAATTAATTATGATGTCTTATCGAGGAATTCGCACCGGAGAAAAAGATGTGCTCGCTCGTCTGGATCGCGGAGAAGATGTAAATGTAGAAGAGTATTATTTCCGGACGAACCCGGTGTTTGAAACGGCATCTGAAAAATATGATTGGATGAATAAACGAATTTTCATCTCTACAGGCCAGCGATTGCCTACCGGTGTAAAGTACTCTGTCTATCAAGTGGATTAAGAGGAGGATTTGAAGATGTTAAAAGACGTAGTAATTAACGACAATATAAAACTTGCGGTATGCGATACACCAGGTGAGAAAGGAACGATCATTGCTGTCCATGGCTTAACGGGTAATCATAAAACCTTTGACCACTACAGAAACTTGCTGGAAGGAGATTACCGGTTCATCAGCTATGACTTACGTGGAAGAGGTAATAGTAGTCCTGCTGATGAACAAACTACTTTATTCCTGCATGCGGAAGATCTAAAGACCTTTATAAAAGAGCAAGGCATTGAACAACCAATTTTACTCGGCTATTCTATGGGTGCATACATCTGCGCGCAAGTGGCAAGTGAGATCGATGTGAAGGCGCTCATCTTATTGGATGGTGCAGGAACGACGGAAGAACGCCAGCGGGCACTCATCGTTCCGTCCCTTAGCCGTCTCAGAAAAGAATATGAATCAGAAGAGGATTACGTGGCGCAAACGAAAGCGATTTATGAGTCGTTACATGTTCCATGGGATGACATGGTTGAAGGGGTTACGCGTTATGAAGTGAAAAAAACTGCGGATTCGTACAGGCATAAGTCTGAAGCGTCAGCGATGGAAAAGGACTTTACTAGTTTTTATGACTTCGAGCCGCAAGAAGTATTCAAAAGAATATCGTGTCCTATTCTGCTCGTCATCGCTTACGGAAAACTAGGTCAGAAAGATTCCTTATTCACGAGAGAAACGTATGATGAAACGTTAGTGGCGGCGAAAGACATAACGAGTATTGAAGTACCGGCAAATCATTATACGCTTATGTTTGAGCAACAGCCTGAAGTGGAAAAATCCATTCTGAAATTTCTAAATGATGAAGAGGTGAAGAAATGAACGTAGACAAACAAGTATCTATTGATGAAGCACTAAAACATATTAAATCCGGCCATACATTAATGGTAGGTGGCTTCGGTCTGGTAGGAAGCCCATTATCAATCATTGAACGTCTAACAGCACACGATGTGTCGGAATTGACTGTCGTTAGTAATAACGTAGGAGAGGCTGGAGAAGGTCTCGGTATGTTATTGAGACAGGGCAAATTAAAGAAGGCGATCGGTTCATATTTCACAAGTAACCGCGACGTTGCGAAGTATTATAACGCAGGAGAGTTGGAACTAGAGTTGCTTCCACAAGGAACGCTGTCAGAAGCGATTCGTGCAGGCGGAGCAGGAATTGGCGGATTTTACACAAAAACGGCTGTAGGAACAAATTTGGCTGAAGGAAAAGAGCTCAAGGAGATTAATGGGAAAACGTACTTGCTTCAGGAAGGGTTAACAGCTGACGTAGCGATTATCAAAGCATGGAAAGCTGATCGTCTAGGGAATTTAGTATATTACAAAACTGCCCGCAACTTTAATCCTAATATGGCGACTGCAGCTTCTTATGTAATTGCTGAGGTTGATGAAATCGTTGAAGTAGGAGAGCTTCCACCGGATGAAATAGTAACACCTCATCTATATGTAGATGCCATTGTGAAAAGTGAATTGACATTGACAAAAGAAGGAGTGAAGAATATTGGGTAATAGTAGAGAACTCATCGCAAAACGTGCCGCAGCTGAACTTACACCCTATTCTTTTGTAAACTTGGGGATTGGTATTCCGACATTGGTTGCAGATTTTATCGACGAAGAGTTATACACATTGCACACGGAAAATGGTATGTTAGGTGTGACATCCGTCGAAGATGAGGCCATTGACCCTTTCATCGTAAATGCCGGAAAGTTGCCTGTCGGCGAAGCGATAGGAGCTTCGTATTTCAGTAGTGCAGATTCGTTTGCGATGATTCGTGGCGGCCATATTGATGTAGCTATATTAGGTGCATTGCAAATTGATTCAAAAGGTAGAATAGCGAACTGGGCGATACCGGGAAAAGATATTATCGGTGTTGGCGGGGCGATGGATTTGCTGGAAGGTGCGAAAAAAATTATCATTACGACCAATCATGTAGCGAACGACGGCAGTCCGAAAATCGTCGATGAATGCACGTTCCCTATTACGTCTGAGCGCGTAGCTGAAACGATTATTACGGATATGGCTGTATTTAATTGGCGGGGAGAGCATTTTGAACTGGTCGAATTGATGGGTGATAGCACGATTGAAGAAGTGCAAGCCAATACAACTGCTTATTTTACAATTAACGAGCAGTTGTTGCAGGAGGGAAACGTATGATGCGCGAAGTAGTAATTGTGGATGCAGTAAGAACACCTATCGGCCGGTACAAAGGTCAGTTCAAATCTGTACGTCCAGATGACTTAGGGGCAATTGTTATTAAGTCGCTGGTCGAGCGTAATCCCGCACTGTCCCCTGAGTTGATCGATGATGTAATGATGGGAAATGCGAATGGATCTGGAGAAGATAATCGCAACGTCGCAAGAATGTCGTTATTGCTTGCGGGATTGCCCGAAACCGTGAGTGGTACAACTATCAATCGGCTGTGCGGTTCAAGTCTAGATGCAGTAAGTCTGGCGGCACGTTCGATTTTATCTGGAGAATGTGATGTCATCATTGCAGGGGGAACAGAAAGCATGACCCGCGCTCCTTTTGTCATGGGCAAACCAGAGACTGATTTTCCGCGCGGGGATTTAGGATTGATCGACACAACTATGGGCTGGCGTTTTAAAAATCCTCAACTAGATCAAATGTATGGAACAGAAACGATGCCTCAAACTGCCGAAAATGTAGCAACCCAATATAATGTATCAAGAGAAGATCAAGATGCCTTCGCCTATCGTAGTCAACAACTGGCAAAGAAAGCAATGGAATCGGGTCGTTTTACTGACGAAATCATCCCGGTAACGATTACCGATCGTAAAGGTGTAGAAACAGTTATCGACACCGATGAACACCCTCGTCCGGACACAACGATAGATAAGCTGACTAAGTTACGTCCGTTATTTCCTGAAGGAACTGTGACTGCGGGGAACGCGAGCGGTATAAATGACGGCGCTTCCGGCGTCTTAATGATGAGTGCAGAAATGGCTGAAAAGCTTAATCTGAAACCATTAGTGAAATTTGTAGGGTCGGCCACTGCTGGTTTGGCGCCTTCTGTTATGGGGCTAGGACCCATCTATTCAACAAAGAAATTGATGGATAAATATAATCTGACGGCTGCTGACTTTGATTTAGTTGAAATCAACGAAGCATTTGCCTCGCAGTCTATTGAGTGCGTAAAACAGCTAGAGCTGGATATTGACAAAGTAAATGTAAACGGCGGCGCAATTGCTTTGGGACATCCGCTTGGGGCGAGCGGAACACGTATTTTAACGACGCTTATTTATGAGATGAAAAAAAGAGACGCTACATTAGGCCTCGCTTCTATGTGTATCGGAGTCGGTCAAGGAATTTCAGTAGTTGTCGAAAATATAAAATGATTGATGAAAAATGATGATGTGTTCACGGAAGACATCATCATTTTTTCTTAATGATAGAAAGAAATGACGCACTGCTTTGAAAGCGATTACAAATTATAGATACTTTTATTTTGAAAGATAGAAGGAGTTTATCAATATAGTAAATAGATGGTAAAGGGGCGGCATGAATGAAAGCTAATCATTTACTTTTACAAAATGTAATTGATATTAATCCTCGAACGGGAATTATTAAACTGCACGACAAAAGAATGGGCTTGATCTCTGTAGAAGCACTCGGCATACTCCGCAATGATTTGATCAATACATTAGGAAAGGAACGCGCAAAAGGCTTTCTCATGCGCTATGGTTGGGCATGCGGAAAAAGAGCTGCAGAATCGTTAAATGAAAA
Source organism: Sporosarcina sp. PTS2304 (assembly GCF_003351785.1). Classification (GTDB taxonomy): domain Bacteria; phylum Bacillota; class Bacilli; order Bacillales_A; family Planococcaceae; genus Sporosarcina. Next base: position 2,353,421 of record NZ_CP031230.1, on the reverse strand, counting down.
GTATACATGGGAATCTACAGAAGAGTTAATATTAGCGGGACCTGTCATGCATATGTTGGAAGGAATTGTAACCGTTGAAACAGATATTTTAGAAATCCGAGGTAATCACTTATATCTTACAGGTTATTGGAAAAATTCTTTTGAAGTTGCCAACCATATTGCTGAGAATAATATGCGAAATGAGTCAATATGCTGGACATTAATTGGCTACGCGAGCGGATATTTAACTGAAACCTTTGGCGAACCGGTAGTAGTCTACGAAAAGTACTGCAGAGGAAAAGGAGATGCGGAATGTTATTTTATCGCAGAAACTGCCAAACATTGCGATGAAAAATATTTAATCGATCAACGCTACTACCAAAACGAGTCTTTGCAAGCAGTTCTAGAAGATGTTTACTCGGAGATTGAACAGTTGAATGAAAACATCATCGAGGCGGAAGAAGTGCAAAATCAGTTGACAGAACTGTTTTTGGAAGACCGAGATATTAACGATATTACAAGTGCCATCAGCAATGTCTTGCGACGCAGCATTGTGATCGACCATTATGATGAAGTGTACTCATCCCATTTTCAAAGTTCTGAAGATGAAGAATCCTATAAGAAGTTGAAAGCAAGCAAAGTTGTAACCAATCAGCAAGACGGCTTGTTTTTTGAATCTTTTTTAATCAAAAGCAATAAAGTTATACTGGGCAATCTAGTCGTCATGGGAAAGCAAAAGTTAAACCATAAAGAGGAAATGATTATTAAAAGATCGTTGATGGTCTTTACGATCCAAATGTATCATCAACGCAAAATGACAGAGTCGCTTTGGAATAAAAGAGAAGACTTTTTTGATGAATTGCTGACGAATAAAGTAATGGACGAAAAGGCATTATCCAGACAAGCTGCTCTTTTCGGTTTTAACATAGACGAACCTCATCGTATTCTCGTCATAAAGGTGATTCCGCCAAAAATGAAAGAAAGGGTATTACGTTTTTTGACGAACAAATATCCGTCATTTGATTTGTTTCTCAAAGATGAATACATCATAATCATTACGGCTGAAACGGAAGAGTGGGACATCGGAGAGCTACCTGGTAACTTGATGAATGATATAGAAATACAGTTACCAGATGCCATTTTGCACATTGGTTCTGGACGCCAGATAGATTCCATTGATAAATTACGAGAGAGTTATATAGATGCTAAAAGAATTTGCGACTTTGTACAGCTGACGTATCCGCTGAGTAGCAGACATGCGACATATAAAGACTTTGAAGGAGTCATGATGTTCTTGAAAGGAACTGATCATCAAGAACTACTGCATTTCTACATGAATACAATCGGTTCATTGGTAAAATATGACGAAGACAACTCCGGAAGTCTATTAATTACATTGAAATGTTATTTAGATAATAACGGCAACCTTCAACAGACAGCTGACGATTTACATCTATCCATTGCCGGTTTACGCTACCGTATTGAAAGAATTGAGTCATTGAGTGACATCGATCTGAAAACAGGATCAGGCAGATTCAATGGTCAATTGGCAACAAGAATTTATTTCGGCTTAAAAGTGATGGGGAATTAAATAGGTATGAATAGACTGAAAACAACAGAAGAATGTTTCCGATAAGCTATTCAAACAAAGAAGGCAGAGAAAAAGCACCCCTTTTTCTCTGCCTTCTTGTGAGTAAAAGCGGGCTTCATGAAACTTCGCGCACCGATAGCGCCAGTGTCTTCCTCTTGAACCCGCCATTGAACACTACCCCCACAAAAACTGCTAGTCATATTTGGATTATTAATAGATATTTGCAGTTACGAATAGTCTCAAATGCATGTAATATTCAGATTAGTAAGCGGTTACAAAAAAAGGGAGGCATTTAAATGACAGTAAAACAAGCAGTTAGATTACCATTGACTGGAGCAGAGTACCTTGAAAGTTTAAGAGACAATCGTGAAATTTGGCTACATGGTAAAAAGGTTGAAGATGTAACAACTCATCCAGGCTTTAGAAATAGCGCTCGTTCCATCGCTAGCCTTTATGACGCATTACACGATCCTGAAAAAAAAGATATATTAACGAGGAAAACAGATACTGGCAATGGTGGCTATACACAACGCTTCTTTGTACCAGATGAATCACCTGAAGATTTATTTAAAACACGCGACGCAATTGCTGAATGGGCTAAAATGTCTTATGGACAAATGGGACGTTCACCAGATTATAAAGCATCTTTCTTAGCGACGTTGGGAGCAAACCCGGAGTATTATGGAGAGTACGCTGACAATGCCCGCAGATGGTATAAAGAAGTACAAGAAAAGAACTGGTTCTTCAACCATGCAATCATTAACCCACCGGTTGATCGGGACAAACCAATTGATGAAGTGAAAGACGTATTCATTCATGCTGTTAAAGAAACTGAAGAAGGCGTAGTGGTGAGTGGAGCTAAGATGGTTGCTACCGGATCTGCACTTACTAACTATAACTTTGTAGCTCATTACGGTGCGTTGGCCATTCCGAGTGAAGAGTATGCACTTGTATTCGTCGCTGATATGAATACACCAGGTATTAAATTGGTTTGTCGTGCATCTTATGAAATGAATGCTGCAGTAACGGGTAGCCCGTTCGATTATCCGTTAAGCAGTCGATTTGATGAAAATGATTCGGTACTTGTTTTTGAAAACGCTTTAATTCCATGGGAAAATATTCTCGTATATAAAGATATTGAAAAAGCAAATTCGTTTTTTGCGGAAAGCGGCTTTTTGCATCGCTTAACATTCCATGGTGTAACAAGATTTGCAGTGAAGCTAGACTTCATTTCCGGTTTACTTATTAAAGCGTTACGTGGGAATGGAACAGATTCATTCCGTGGAGTGCAAGCTCAAATCGGTGAAGTGATTGCTTATCGGAATATGTTCTGGGCAATAAGTGATGCAATGGCATTGAATCCTGAAAAAGGCGCCCATAACACGGTCTTGCCAAATCTGGAATATGGGTTAGCGTATCGTGTATTCATGTCTGATGGCTGGTCACATGTGAAAAATATTGTGGAAACGGTTGTCGCAGGAAGTCTGATCGTTCAACCATCCAGTGCTGATGACTTCAAGAATCCTGAACTGCGCCCGATCATCGATAAATTATATCGTGGATCGAACGGTATCGATGCAGAAGAGAAAATCAAGGTGATCAAACTACTTTGGGATGCAATTGGGACAGAGTACGGTGGTCGTCATGAGTTATACGAAAGAAACTATTCAGGAAACAACGAAAATATTCGCCTAGAAAATCTAACGACAGCAAAAGCTAGTGGTCGAGCGCAAAAATTCGAAGACTTTGTACAGAAGTGTTTAGATGATTACGATTTAGATGGCTGGGTAAATCCGACTTGGGTTAATAACGATGATGTACATGCATATAGTAAAAAGTAATTTCTGAGCAGTTGAATAGAAAAAATTAGGGGGAAATCACAATGATAAAGTCAGAAACGAAAAAGAACGAACGCGTAGAAGAGGTTTTTAATTTATTCATATCTCACGTACAAAACTTCTTGAAAGAAGCTAATTTAAACCATGAAGAGTATACAAACTTCGTAAATTGGGCTGACCGTCTAGGACGTGCCGGAGAACTACCGCTATACGCGGATGTCTTTCTCGAAAGTCATGTGTTACGAGCGATGTATACAGACAAGCCTGGCACGCAGCCTTCACTGCTTGGACCGTATTTCATCGAGGGAACTCCTCTAATTGAAGCTGAACCTGGACAACCACTTGTATTGACTCAACGTCCTGATGAGCCTGGTGATGTCATGTACTTTAGTGGAAATGTAAGCAGTACAAATGGACAACCACTTGCCAAAGCAAGAGTGGAAATGTGGCAGAATGACGCTTCTGGAAAATATTCGGCATTTGATTCAGATGCACCGAAATATAACTTTAGAGGACATTTCTATACAGATGAAAACGGGGATTTTGAAGTGAAAACGATAGTTCCCCTCCCATACTCGATTCCAACAGACGGACCAACAGGGGAGTTTTTGGAGTACACAGATCAGCATCCAATGCGACCTGCCCATTTACATTTAATGTTTGAAGCAGAAGGTCACGAAACACTAATCACTCAAGTATTTTTCGAAGGCGATGAATGGTTAGAGACGGACGTAGCAGATGGAGTACGCTTGGACTTGATGACGAAAATAGAAGAAAAAGATGGTCATAAAGTTTCTTCATTGGATTTTGTAATGCGCGCTGAATAAGTGACATAGGGGAGGGGGTTCTCCTCCTTTAAATAATTGAGAAAGCGAGGCGACTAGTATGATTTGTTTACAAAACAATCAATTAGAATTGAATCAGTCCGTCGTAACGATTGGTGCTTTTGACGGTATTCATAGGGGACACCAGGCTTTGATAAAAAATGCTAAAGCACGTGCGGATAGTTATGGAGTGCCATTGGTTGTTTATACATTTGATCCACCACCTAAAGTCTATTTCCAAAATCAATCGATCTTAACTCCTTTGTCTGAAAAGAAGAAGTTTCTAGAAGAGTTAGGTGTCTCCTATACTGTCTTCGCCTCGTTTGATCAAACATACGCTTCAAGAAGTGTGAAAGAATTTATAGATGAGTTACGTCTAGTGAATCCTCAAGAAGTATGGGTCGGTCCGGAATTTAATTTCGGTAAAGGTAAAAGTGGTTCAATTGTAGATTTGGCTGAACATTTTACTGCTTTTCAACACCCTGTCGTTACGTGTCCGGAAGGCGAAGTCATCTCCTCCACTAGAATTCGAGAATTATTTAAACATCAAAATATTGAGCAAGCTTATTATTTACTTGGCAGGAAACCATATGCTGTAACTAATGCATAATTAGATTAATATAGGAGGTTATATGAATGGATAGTAGAGAATTTAGAAATTGTATGGGTAAATTCGCAACAGGCGTAACCGTCGTGACATGCAAAACAGAAAACGGATTCCATGGACTAACAGCAAACTCTTTCACATCTGTTTCCCTTGATCCTCCGCTAGTTTTAGTATCAGTCGATCGTAAAACGAAAGCATTTGAACATATGAAAAATAATGCATTCACAGTAAATATTTTAAAATCTACACAAGAAGATGTAGCGATGCATTTCGCTGGCCGCCCGAAAGAAGTTGCTCCTTTTACATGGGTAGAAGGTGAACACGCTCCACGCCTTGAAGAATCTCTTGCGCATATTGAATGTAAGCCATGGCAAGAATATGATGGCGGAGATCATGTGTTGTTTGTAGGAGAAGTTCAGGAGTTTGTCAGTAATGAAGGCGATGCTTTAACTTATTTTGGTGGTACATTCGGAAAGCTTACAAATGACGTAGTGAAAGTAAGTTCTTAAAGTAATGAGCTGGAAGACTGGACGAGTTTCTTTCTCAGCATATTCTGAAGAATTTAGTAAGAAAACAAGCGTAGAGACCGGTGAGTCTTTTATGCTTGTTTTTTTATGCTTTTCCAGGTTTATCTTCAATAAAACTAATATTAAAAGCTACGAAAAAGTTAGTATGATTATGTCTTATTATTGCGTATAGTTAAACCTAAACATATGTTGAATTGCTGTTTAGATTCCCTTAAGATGTAACTGTAGAAGAAATATTCAAACTCTTTTGCAGATTCACGCTATCTCAAAACATGGAAATAATTTAAACAGGGGGACTAGATTATGCAAAAAGAAGCAATTAAAAAAAATGATCGCGTCGTAGAGGTTTTCGATTTATTCGTAAAACATATCCAAGCATTTTTCGAAGAGGCGAAACTAAACCATGAAGAGTATACAAACTTTGTGAACTGGGCGGATCGGTTAGGTCGCACTGGCGAACTGCCACTGTTTGCAGACGTATTTTTAGAGTCACACGTACTCCGAGCTATGTATACAGATACGCCAGGAACGCAACCGTCGCTACTAGGACCTTACTACATTGAAGGTTCGCCCTTGATCGAATCTAAAAATTGTGAACCACTTGTACTCACGCAACGCCCTGACGAAGCAGGAAAAGTATTGTACTTTAAAGGAAATGTCAGTAGCGTCGACGGTCATCCGCTAAGTAATATTAAAGTGGAAATGTGGCAAAATGATGCGGATGCTACGTATTCTGCGTTTGACTCCGTTGCACCGAAGTACAATTTAAGAGGTCACTTCTATACTGACGAAAATGGGGATTTCAAAGTAAAGTCGATTATGCCTACTCCTTATCCAATTCCGACAAATGGTCCTACAGGAGAGTTTTTGGAATATGCGGATAAGCAACCAATGCGTCCGGCCCATTTGCATTTAATGTTTGAGGCGGAAGGTCATGAAACGCTAATTACTCAAGTATTCCCTGATGATGATGTTTGGTTAGAAGAAGACGTAGCAGATGGCGTTCGCTTAGACTTGCTGACAAAGTTTGAAGATGTAGGAGATCATGTGGAAGCAAGCTTAGACTTTGTAATGCGCAAGAACTGATAACGATAATAGGCAAAAAACGTTATATCGTAGGATATACAAATTTGAATTAACAAAGTATTGAAAGCGCTATCAACTGAAGACGTTTATAATGTGCGGAGAGTAGAATATTCACAAAGATGGAGCGAAGCTACATTTTTGTGAATTCTACTTTCTGCAAAGTAAATAAGGAGGTGTCAAATATGTATGCATTTGAACTGAATATAGTGAATTCTCAAGAGCAAATTGACGAACTTTTTCATTTACCTGATAGACGTTTTTTTGACTGGTGTGCGAAGAGTTACTCAATCAACAAAGGAATATTTAATGTAATAGATAGTTGGTTATTTGATTATGGCTTAAAAGATATCGTTTCTAGGCGTAAAGCAATGGATCAATATTTGAACTACCTATTGTTGCACGGTTTTTACAATGAAAAAAAGCTTTATTTACAGTTTGGAAAAAAAGGGGTAACGGAGAGCCTTTCTGATTTTGCTGCACAGCACTTATCCATAATGCATTGCGCAGGTGATTATGTTGAAGCTTAAAGCGAATGAATTCACTTTGAATAATATGTTGACGATTTCCACGAAGCCTGGAGAAAGACTGCAAGATCTAAACTTTTCATTGAGCAGCATGGATGCGTGGGGAGTACTTCGGACTGATCTCATCAACGCTCTTGGCATTCAACGAGCTAAACGCTTTATTTTAAGGTACGCATACCGAACAGGGATGCACGAGGCTCGTATTCTAAAAGAAAGAATTGATTGGAATAGTGAATTAGAATGGCTGATTGCAGGGTCGAAAATGCATGATTTGACAGGAAGGGCATTATCTTATCCAGAACACTTCAATGTCGATATGGAAGAAGGGAACTTCAATGTCTCTGGCTACTGGATAGATTCTGCAGAAGTCAAGCAACACTTAGAATATTTCCCAATGAGCAATGAGGCCATCTGCTATTTCTTAATTGGTTATGCAAGCGGCTATACAAGTGAATGTATGGGGAAAAAAATTATTTTTAAAGAAGTGAAGTGCAAAGGTAAAGGCGATGAACATTGTAGCTATATTGGGAAAACAATAGAAGAATGGGGAGATGAAATTACCGAAGAACTCCTCTACTACGAAGATGAAGACATGTCAGACGAACTGGATCAAATGTATAGGCGTATAGAACGTCAAAAAGACAGACTAGAGACAGGGTATGCAGTAAGTCGTAATCTTACAAAGGCAATGCTTCAAGGAGGAAGCTTCAAGGAGTTCGCTGAAATTTTGGGACAAAGTCTACACTCTTCCGTGTTGATAGAAAATCAATATTACGAAACACTCGGTACCTATCGAGGTAATCCGGGATTGGAAGAGAAAATGTCGGCAGTAAATTTTTGGGAAGAAAAAACAGAAAATATTCCAGAGTATGTAGAAACAGAGCTGAAAGACAAGACGTTTACTTTGTTAACCGTACCGATTTTGCTTGAAAATAATATTTTTGGATTTATAACAGTAACATTGAACAGAAGAGCTGATAATTTTCATGTGGATTTACTTGAAAGAGTAGCTGTAGTGATTGCTTTATATATGCAGAATGAGCGTGTGGCAATTGAGACAGAGCAAAGACTTAAGGGAGAACTGCTTGAGCAATTATTTAATGGAAAGAACAAAGATGTCGGGGAGATCCACAATAGGTTCTCATATTTAGGATATGACTTAAACCGTCCCCATTACATCATTTACATTGAAATAAATGATCGAAACATAGAAGAAGAATTTTATGCAAATGTCAACTATTTAAAAGTGAGAAATCAACTGACTGATCTGTTTCAGGGAGGAAATAAATACACAGTAAATATTCCAGTCCTTACTAAACTCAATACAATCCAGACTATTGTACCAAAAGAGTATCTTGATAAAGAGAAGATAACGATACAGGAATTCGGAAATCGATTATTGAAGAAAATAGATAGGGAAGACAAGCAAGTGGCTATTGGAATTAGTGATATTACAGAAAAAATTCAGGATTTCCATAACCGAATGAAAGAAGCTAAAAAAGCTGTTGAGTTGGCAAAGTACAGATCAAAAGATTCCAGTGTGATTCTAGCTAATGAATTAGGAAATTTGACATTGTTCCTACATGCGAGGGAACCGGAAGAATTGGAATTGTTCGCAAAAGAAAAGCTGAAAGAAATACTTGAATATGATGAGAAAAAGAACTCTGAGCTATTAGAAACGCTCTTTTACTACTCTCAAAACGAGTTTAATCTGCATAAAACTGCACGTGAAATGTCTATTTCTATTAGTGGAATGAGATATAGAATTTTACGGATTGAAGAATTACTTTCTGTGGATCTTTCAAATTCAAGTAGCCGTTTTGAAATACAAATGGCCCTGCAAATCTTTTTATTGCTTGGAAAAATCAAACGCACATAAATTAGAGGAGGAATAACTATGGATGCAAGAGAATTTAGAAATACCCTAGGACACTTCGCGACGGGTGTGACAGTCATTACGACTACTACTGATAAAGGTGAAAAAATTGGGTTGACTGCAAATGCATTTTCTTCTGTTTCATTAGACCCGCCATTGGTATTAGTTTGTATAGATAAGAAATCCAGCAGTTTGCAAACGTTGAAAAAAGATGTTCCATTTGCGATTAACATTCTTCAGAAAGGACAGGAAGAAGATTGCTGGCGTTTTGCAAAGAGGACGGAAGATAAATTTGCAGGGGCTTCCTACACCCTATCGGAAGACAGTGTTCCTTTGCTGAATGGAAACCTCGCTACTATTGAATGTGACGTAGCTGAAGTGATCGAAGGCGGAGATCATTATATCCTAACGGGCCATGTAAAAAGAGCTTCCTATGACGATGTAGCTGAACCGTTGCTTTTCTTTAGAGGAAAGATCGAACAGGTTGCGCAAGCAGAATTAGCATAATACTGGAATAAGCATTCCTATTGAAAGAACAGTTTGAGAAGAAAATAGAAAGCACAAAAAATACTGGTGGTTAAAGAAATATAAACATATAGAACATAGAATAAATCTCTTCAAAATAGGAGTGAGATATAATGGCGAAATATACGATTGTTGATCAGGAGACTTGTATTGCCTGTGGAGCGTGTAGTGGAGTTGCCCCTGAATTATATGACCATACAGATGACGGCGTATCCTACGTAATAATTGATGAAAATGAAGGGATGGTTGAAGTCCCAGAGGAATTTTATGATGATTTGGAAGATGCATATGAAGGATGTCCTAGTGAATCCATAAAAATTTCAGATACGCCATTCCATGGAAACGCACTGAAGTACGAAGAGGCTATGTAAAAGTATTGCCATTTGCATAGTAAACCAAGCAGGTATTTTAGTCTGTCCAAAGACGAAAATACCTTTTCTTTGCACATGTGTAAAGTACCTAGTCTGACTAACGAAAAGAAAAGTGAATGGAGTGGTTAAATGTACGAGAAAGATGAAGTGTTCGATATAACAATTATTGGTGGAGGTCCAGTAGGTTTGTTTACGGCATTTTATGCTGGATTACGTCAAGCACGAGTGAAAATTATAGAAAGCTTACCACAACTAGGTGGTCAACTTTCTGCATTATATCCAGAAAAACATATTTATGATGTAGCGGGCTTCCCTAAAATAACTGGGAAAGAATTAATTGATAATTTAACAGAACAAATGAATCAATTTGATCCAGCCGTAGTATTAAATGAGGCAGTCGAAACGTTGGAGAGACAACCTGACGGAGTGTTTAAAATTTTGACGAATAATTCAGTTCATTTTTCAAAAACGATTATCATTACAGCAGGAAATGGTGCATTTAATCCTAGAAAACTCGGAATCGACACGGCTGATAAATATGAAGGGGAAAATCTGCATTATTTTGTTAATGATATGCAGCAATTTGCAGGAAAAAAAGTTCAGTTGTTTGGCGGAGGAGATTCTGCAGTAGACTGGGCTCTTATGCTGGAGCCGATAGCTGAAGAAGTAATACTCACCCATAGACGTGAAAAATTCCGCGCGCACGAGCATAGTGTGGAGTTGCTTAAAAATTCTAAAGTTAAGATTATGACTCCTTATGTACCGCAAGAGTTCATCGGGGAAACTCAAATCGAACACGTCGTTCTAGAACATGTAAAAGGTGAAGGTACAAAGAGTATTGAAGTAGACGACGTAATAGTAAACTACGGTTTTATTTCTCAATTAGGCCCTATTAAAGAGTGGGGTCTTGAAATCGAGAAGAATAGTATCGTAGTTAACTCAAAAATGGAGACGAATATTGCGGGAATATATGCAGCGGGAGACATTTGTACATATGAAGGGAAAGTGAAGCTTATTGCCACTGGTTTTGGAGAAGCCCCTACTGCGGTCAGTAATGCAAAAGTATACATCGATCCTAGTTCTAAAGTACAAGCCCCACACAGCACGAGTGTTATGGATAAGAGTGAAGAGAAAATAGTCTCTGTCACGTTATGATATATAATCCACAAAAAATTAATCGGAACGAGATGTTTCTCGGTTCAGATTAATTTTTTTGTACCAATTATTGAAAAGCCACGAATAACTAATGATCAAAGGAGAATATGATGATAAAAAAAATTGAACACACAGGAATTATAGTAACAAACATGGATCGTTCGGTAGATTTTTATTCGAAAATGTTTGGATTTGTCGTAAGGTTACGTGGAAAGAGTGCTACACGTGAATTTGCATTTCTTTACGTAGAAGGATATCCAGAGACTGAAATCGAACTAATTAGAGATCTTGATCCCATTGAGAAATATAATGAAAATGGAATAGTAAACCATCTTGCTTTTACTGTGGAGTCCATTGATCGATCCATCGAACACTACGAAAGACTAGGGATTAATTTTTTAACGAGTCGACCCCAACCTACACTAGAAGGCGGTCGCATGATACTGTTTAATGGTCCAGATCAAGAGCTTTTACAACTAGTCGAACGTTTAAAAAAGTGATTTTTTATATAGATAACTAATGGAATAAAAGTTAATTTAGGACTTTTAGATATAAAAATAATAAATGGTATTTTATAATCCATCATATAAGTTAGGTATAAATACTATTTTATCATTAAAGTATTTCATGTTCTTTAAATACTAATCATACAGAATAATTAATATTTTTAGACCTAATGTGTAGTAGTTTAAATATTGCGAATGCTTTACTATAAATACTAGGTAATTTTTTAATAAGTAAGATGGTTCACAAGCTAGACTAAGAAAGTTTCTTCACCACAAAAATCTGTGACTTCGTTCAATGTTTGATTCTTAATAAAATATATACATCATTAATACAAGACGTATACATGACATGCAACGGTAGTTTATAGGGAGGATGGAAATATGACTATTCAAACAAAAGATCAAAGTCAAACTCAAAATCAGCTTAATCAAATATTGCAAGAAATTCGCGATCGACGAGAAGAATTCGAAGAGAAGCGCTACGTACCAAAAGATATGATAGCGAAACTGAAGAAAATGGGAGTGTATCGTGCCCATTCACCACAGTGCTTTGGCGGAGATGCTAGTTCGCCCATGGAGTTTTTGGAGTTGATTGAAAAGATTTCAGAAGCTGACGGTTCAGCAGGATGGGTAGCAAGCTTTGGGTCTGCCGCAGTCTATCTTGCAGCGTTGCCTAAAGAGACATTAGCTACCCTCTACGCGGAAAGCCCAGATATTGCATTTGCCGGAGGATTGTTTCCGGTTCAGCCTGCCAAAAGAGTGGAAGGGGGCTGGATAGTAAATGGAATATGGAAGTTCGCGAGCGGCTGTAAGGGAGCGGATATTCTTGGAGTAGGGATTGGTACCGGCGAAGGAGGAAAACCATTAACTGCTGTGTTAAAACCTGAAGATGTAGAAATTGTAGACAATTGGGAAGTTATTGGGATGCGTGGGACAGGAAGTCATGATCTTCATGTGAAAGATGTCTTTGTACCAGACGAGTGGACTTTTATACGTGGTGGCACGCCGTCTGTTGAAGAACCAATTTCTCAATTCCCTTCGATTGCTTATGCAGCGCAAGTATTGGCAGTAGTCAATCTAGGCGTAGCTCGTGCAGCGCTTAATGAAATCTCTTTAATGGCAGGACGTTCTGGTATTACGGGCGCACCGAAAATGGCAGATCGTGCATATGTACGAATTTCCATAGCAAAAGCAGAAGCTAAATTGAGATCCGCGCGTGCCTTTTTCTATGAGGCTACAGAAGTTGCTTGGAATTCAATCCTCAGTGGTGATGGCGTTTCAGATGATCAAACAAGTATGTTGCGACTAGCTGCAGCACAAGCAGCACGTGAAGGTGCGAGTGCTGTACAATCAGCATACTTACTCGCAGGAACTTCAGCGATTTATGATGGACATCCTCTACAGCGCTATTTACGAGATGCACTAGTTGTAACACAACATGCATTTTTGAACGAAAGTATGTATGACGGTGCAGGTTCAGTACTTTTAGGAGTTCAACCGATAAAAGGCTTTATTTAATAAAGTGACTACAAATAGTTTCTATATAACAAAACGAAATGAAAACGCTATCATTTCAATTTGTATTTGATGAAATGATTGACGTTAATTATATTAAACGACTAGGGGGAAATAACATGCTAACACCAGAAGATAATCAACTACTAACACAAACTGATGCAGGAACACCGATGGGAGAAGTTTTCCGTAGATACTGGATTCCGGCACTTCAAACGGAAGAGCTGATCAGTGACGGTAAACCTCAACGTGTCAAACTACTCGGAGAAGACTTAGTAGCGTTCCGAGACACGGAAGGAAAAGTGGGACTCGTCGATGAGCGTTGTCCACACCGTGGAACTTCACTGTACTACGGGATCAATGATGGCTGTGGATTGAGATGCATGTACCACGGCTGGAAATTCAATACAGACGGAGAATGTACGGAAATACCTTCTGAACCGACTGATGGGAAATTTAGAGAGTCTATTCAGTTAAAGAGCTACCCAACCAAAGAAGCAGGCGGTATTATATGGACGTATATGGGACCAAAAGAATCAGAACCAGATTTCCCGGACTTCTACTGGATGGGACTGCCGCGCAAAAACAACTTAGTGGAACGTGTATGGCAAGAGTGTAACTATGCACAGGCAATGGAAAACGACTTGGATTTTGTCCATGCGGCGTTCTTGCATAAAGCCCATGCGACCCAGGAAGTGGAAGAAGGAATTTTAAGCAGTGATTTAGGGATTGACCCGAATCACCCACTAGTAAAGAATCCGCCAGTTAAACAGTCGGTACAGGATACGAATTATGGGAAGCGATGCATTGCGGTAGGGATTGGGACAGAAGAAGAGAATGCGTTCATGGAAATACATTATATCTTCCCATTCTACACATATCCTCCACGATTTGGCGGAGAAGACGGCATGTGGCATGCATTCGTTCCACGCGATGACCATAGCACATGGACGTGGGATGTGCAGTTTGCGCATGACCGAGAGATCGATGTAGCCGCACAACATGCACGCCGTGGCTTGACATTGGATGAGGATCTAAGAAAAGTGGTCAATGCAGATGTGGAATATAATCAAGACCGTGAACTGCAAAAGACGGGGAACTTTACAGGGATTCGTGGAATTGCGAACCAAGACCACGCAGCGACAGAAACAATGGGGACGATTGTCGATCGTACACGTGAACGACTAGGGACGAGTGATTTGCCAATCATCCATATGCGCCGGATCCTTCTCCAACAAGCGAAAGCATTCCAACAGGGTGAAAGTCCGATGCTATTGGAAAATGAATCGCTCAAGACGTTATATAGTGAAGGTCTATACGATGACAAAGAGAAAAAGTGGCAAGAAGCATTCCCATTGAAAGAACAGTTTGAGAAGAAAAAGCAGGTTATCCAAAAGTAATGAATATAAAACAATACGAGGGGTATACGTCGTTTAGCTATTTGAAAGCGAACAAGGATTATAAAAAGTATGCCTTGGCGACAGATCTAAATCGTGTTCCTACTTATTCTCTTCATTTAACATCAAGTGAAGAGAATAAGTTACATGAAATTATGACAACAAGCACTATCGTATCGCTGAGGGATCACGGATTTATCGTTCCTGAAAAATATGAAGATATTCTACCATATTGTTCAGAGCTGCATACGTTTTTTCATTACGAGGGGATAGCGAAGTCAGGTATAGATATTATCTTTGAAAATTTCATGGATGGCATATCAACTATTACATCAAAAAATGGTTTGAAATGGGACGATGTAATTTATCTTTTGGGAATGAGATACGCAGACATCCAACGCCAAAACACAGTTTCTATTGCCCGGACGTACGATGATTTAACGAAAGCAAAGCAATTAAAACAAACAGCGCTTTTACCTTCTTTAGAGGCTGCAAGTATTTTGGAAAATGAGTTAGATCGTGTAGACATTTTATATGGATTTGGTATTCGTTGCATGGGGATTACATATAACGAATCAAATACACTAGGCTCAGGACTTGTTGAAAAGCGTGACGGCGGATTAACAAACTTCGGTCGCCGTGTAGTAAATCGTATGAATGCATTAGGTATGATTATCGATATTTCACATTGCGGAGACCAAACGAGCCTAGATGTGATTGAAGAAAGCTCGCATCCTGTACTCATGACTCACGCAGGAGCACGTGCTTTATGGAATACTCCAAGAATGAAGCCAGACCATGTTTTACAGGCGTGTGCGGATAAGGGTGGAATTATAGGTGTCTGTGCAGCACCTAATACGACGCTAACCAAAAGTTCCCCTAAACATTCCATAAATTCCGTAATGGAACATTTTGAATACCTAATAGACTTAGTAGGAATAGATCATGTTGGCTTAGGTCCGGATACGTTCTTTGGTGATCATGTAGCTTTGCAACATGCATTTGATGATATGTTAGGAATTTCTGCTTCACATAGTGGAGAGAATTTTACAGAATCACCTTATGTAGAGGGACTGGAAAATCCATCGGAAGCTATGAAAAATATGATTGGCTGGATTATAAAGCAGAATTATTCGAATGAAGATATTGAAAAAGTTGCAGGTGGTAACGCGATGAGGGTCATGAAAAAAATTCTTATATAAACTTTTATACGTATATTTTTCAAGTGATGTCCAAAGATATCGAATTTTACAATGATGGGGGCTAATATGATTGTGCAAAACAAAACGGCAAAACAAGTAGCTATCGTAACAGGCGCTGGCCAAGGATTAGGTTTAGCTATTGCTGAAAAATTTCTTTCAGAAGGAAAATGCGTAGTGTTCATTGATATCAATGAACAGTTACTTCAAGATGTCAAAACGTCAAGCTTAGTTAGTCCATCCAACTCTTCTCGAACGATGTTTTTACCTGTCGATGTATCAGATGTACAGGCTATTAAAAACAGTGTGAAAAAAGTAGTGGAACATTGGGGTCGAATTGATATTTTAGTAAATAACGCTGGAGTTAGAAAAGAGACTTCTGTAGAAGATATAACAGAAGATGAATGGAATCTAATTTTATCAGTCAATCTTGGCGGAACTTTTTTCTTTTCACAAGCCGTACTTGATATGATGAAACAACAACAAAGTGGGCGCATCGTCAATATTTCCTCTTATGGTGGACAGGCAGGGCCTCTTTCGTCAGGAGCACATTATTGTGCCTCCAAAGCAGGACAACTTGTACTCACGAAATCTTTTGCCAGATCTTTAGCGGGGCAAGGAATAACAGTTAATTCCATTGCGCCTGCAGCGATAAATACCCCAGAAATGGATACGATTGACCCCGAAAAATTAGAAAAAATGAAAGAAAGTATACCCGTACAACGGTTTGGTGAAGCGGACGAAGTGGCTCAGCTAGTTTCTTATCTATCGTCAGAAGCTGCGAGTTATATTACGGGTGCCACATTCGACATAAATGGCGGTTTATTTATGAGATAGAATCTACATGTATACTGAAGGAGATGGAGAAATTGACAAAAATTGTACATGGTGCACCACAAGTGCCGAATCCACTTAGAGTTTTTATAACATTCGAATCCACGGGATGGTTCGATACTACCCAAGAACAAAAAGAAAATGAACTACTACCTAAACTGAAATCTATTATTAAAGAATGGGAAAGTAATGGTTCTGAACTATTGGGCACGTTTGATCGGGATATTTTGACTGCCGGGCACGCAGGACCAGCGAATTGGCATGCTTGTTTCCTGTACAATGTGCCTGACCTTCAAACCGTTACGAACATGACACACTCATTTAGAGATGCTGGGATTGATCGATATTTCCGTTTGGAAGCATCGATTGGGAGACCGTTTTTCTTAGTGGAAAATCAATAAATAACGGAATGAAAAAGGCTTATTTACGTGTTTTTAAAAAAGGAGTGGAATAATGAAGAGGTTAATCCTGACAATGTCTTTAATTGTATTGATGATGATATTAGCTGCATGTGGTGGAAATGATGGAAACGCAAGCGCTAAAAGTAATAAAGACGTAATTAAGTTGAGTTATGCTTTCTTTGCCCCGCCCAATACATTTCCAGCTATCCAGATGGAAGAATGGAAAAAACGTCTAGAAGAAAGAACGAATGGAAAAGTACAAGTCGATTTATTTGCGGGCGGAACGTTGCTTGAGGCGAACAATATGTATGATGGAGTGGAAAACGGAACAGCTGATATAGGATTAACTTCTACGTCTTATGAGCCAGGCAGATTCCCGTTGCTGTCAATTTCAGATATGCCATCAGGCTATAAGAATGCAACAGTCGCTAGTAATGTAACAGCTGATCTAGTCAATGAATATCCACCGGAAGCTCTTGATAACTTTAAGATCATCACTACATTTGCTACCGAGCCAGCATATATCCAAAGTAAAAAAGCAATTGCTTCTTTAAGTGATCTTAAAGGAAAGCAGTTACGTATAGCTGGAGCTTTAGCGCCGATTATGTCTGAACTGGGTGCTGCGCCTGTTGGAATGTCTCAAGCGGAGGTACCTGAAGCTTTACAAACAGGTATCGTAGAGGGGTATGTTTCTTCTCGTGAAATTCTTAAGGATTCCAAACTCGCAGAAGTTGTAGGGTACGTAACGGATTATCCATTAGCTTTAAATACATTCATAGCAGTGATGAATAAAGACACATGGGATTCGCTACCAGAAGATGTTCAACAAGTGATCGAAGAACTAAATTCTGAAATGACAGAGTTTACCGGAGAATACTTGGATAATCATGTTCAAGAATCTCTTGATTGGAGTAAAGAAAGCGAAGGTCTTGAAGTGGTAGAACTCTCGGCTGATGAAAAGCAGAAGTGGGATAAAAAGCTTAGCGATATGCAAAAGGAAGTAGTGGAGCAATTACAAACAGAAGGACTTCCAGCAGAAGAATATTTACAAACAATGGAAGAGCTAATTGAAAAGTACAATAATGCTAAGTAAGTGAATCCTTTAGATTTGGAGGTTCAGAAATGAGAAACGATCAACTAGTTGAATTCAATATTGAAAGCGCTTCCCTCATCGAACATGATTATGAAGAAACACCCACCTCTTCATCTAATGTATTCTTTAAGTTTACAGACTACTTAAATCAATTTCTGGCTATTATTGCGGGCACTGCTCTGCTACTAATGATGTTATTGATTGTGTTTAATTCTATTAAGCGAATTTTCTCGGATCCGATTTCAGGAACGGTTGAAATTGTAAGTTGGCTTGGGGCAATCACAGGTATTTTTGCCCTAGGTTATACTCAACTGAATAAAGGTCATGTCTATATAGATATGGTATTAGAAAAGTTCCCACGCTTAGCGCAAAAGACCATTCATACATGTATGAACGTGTTGAGTGCAGTTTTTTTCTCTTTGGCTGCTTGGCAATTATTTTTATTTGGTCTGAAATTGCAAAGTGATGGGATTGTTTCTCAAACAATCCAATTTTCATTTTATCCTCTTGTTATTCTGAGTTCTATCGGTTTTATTGGATTAGTTTTAGCGATCTTGAAGGAAATAGTAATGATTTGGAAGGAGGCATCCTAAAATGGACATGAATATAATAGCGGTACTTGGAATTTTATCATTGTTTTTATTTATGTTCCTAAGGATGCCTATTAGTTTTTCCATGTTTATCGTTGGCTTTATCGGTCTCATTGTCGCCGTTTCTTCAAAAGCGGCGTTTAATGTGCTAAGTGCTGATTTATGGAATCAATTCTCCAGCTATTCTTTAAGTGTTATTCCTCTTTATATTTTAATGGGAGAAATAGTCTTCAGAACAGGAATAACGGAAAAGATGTTCGAGTCTGCATATAAATGGGTTGGTCATTTTCGTGGAGGAATGGCTAGTACGACGATTTTGGCAAGTGCAGGATTTGCTTCAATTTGTGGATCCAATTCAGCGACAGCTGCAACGATGGGTACAATGGCTTTACCGGAATTGGATAAATACAAATACGATAAAGCTTTAAGTACGGGGAGCATCGCAACTGGCGGTACACTTGGTATTATTATTCCACCAAGTACTGTATTAATCGTTTTGGCATTACAAATGGAAGTGTCCGTTAGATCGTTATTTGTGGCGAGTATCATACCAGGTATTTTCTTGACTGCGCTTCTCGTCATAACGGTTATTTCGTTATGTGCAAAATCTCCGGAACTTGGCCCAGCAGGGGAAAAGTCTACTATGAAAGAAAGGCTTTTATCATTAGTCGGGGTTATCCCTGTCATGGTTCTATTTATTTTTGTAATTGGAGGACTGTTTTTCGGTTTCTTTACACCGACTGAATCAGGCGCGTTTGGTGCATTTGGTGCACTTATTATTTCTTTAGTAATGAAGAAGATTAATAGAAAAAATTTCCAGGCTGCGATGGCTGGTACTCTTCGTTCATCGTCCATGGTATTAATGCTTGTAGTAGGCGCGTTAGTGTTTGGGCGTTTCTTAACGGTTACGAGACTTCCGTATGCTGTAGCTGAATGGGTAACAAACCTTCCAGTGCCTTCAGTGTTCGTATTAATCGCCATACTTATTGTGTATGTGATCGGTGGATCGATTATGGATGCATTAGGATTCTTGATCATTTCGATTCCAATTTTCTATCCGACAATTATAGCTCTTGGTTATGATCCTGTTTGGTTCGCTGTCCTTCTATGTGTTGTAACAAGCATGGGTGCCATTACACCACCAGTTGGGGTGAATGTCTTCGTTGTCCAAGGATTGACCAAAGATACTCCTATAACTACTGTGTTTAAAGGAGCATCTTATTTTCTAGTTGCATATGTAGCATTTATAGCGTTGCTCATCATGTTCCCGCAAATTATATTATTTCTGGTGTAACAAAAAGAGCTTTGCGTTGTAGTCAC
Organism: Sporosarcina sp. PTS2304; assembly: GCF_003351785.1. Lineage (GTDB taxonomy): Bacteria > Bacillota > Bacilli > Bacillales_A > Planococcaceae > Sporosarcina. Next base: position 2,333,663 of record NZ_CP031230.1, on the reverse strand, counting down.
TATCTAGTTGAAAGGAGATTTTTCAAATGAATCTAACCGATTACTTACTACATGTTGTTGGAATAGAAGGATCAGAACTATTATTCAGTGAACCTGCATTTACTTTTTCGCTTGAAAATTTCGAGGAGGATTCTAATGAATAATCTTCTATTTGAAAGTATTGAAAAGGTAAGTTCGTTAGTTCGTGAGAAGAAAGTATCTCCTGTTGAATTAACAAAGTTATCTATTGAACAAATAAGTAAATACAATCCAGTATTAAAAGCATTTATAACAGTAATGGAAAAGGAAGCTATGCAACAAGCCCAAGTATTAGAAGATGAAGCACAAAGCGGTGTTATACGCGGTCCGTTACATGGTATTCCTATTTCAATCAAAGACCTTTTGCAAACAAAAGGAGTGCTTACAACGGGTGGATCCAAAATTTTTAACGAGTGGATACCAGATGAAGATGCTACTTCTGTACAAAGAATGAAGGAAGCAGGTGCAATTATTATAGGTAAGGCAAACCTTCATGAATTTGCTATGGGAGCAACAACGGAAAATCCCCACTATGGAAGTGCGAGGAATCCGTGGAATCTCTCGAAAATACCAGGTGGTTCTAGTGGAGGATCGGCAATTGCCACTGCGACAGGAATGTCTTTTGGTTCGGTTGGAACAGATACAGCTGGTTCCGTTCGTCTGCCGGCCGCGATGTGTGGAACAGTAGGATTTAAACCGACGTATGGACTCGTCAGTAGACATGGTGGATTTTCATTCAGTTGGTCATTAGATCATGTAGGACCAATGACGAGAACTGTAAAAGATGCTGCAATTATGCTAGACGCTATGAAAGGTTATGACTCTAAAGATCATTCTTCAGTAAAAAAGGATCATTCAGTCTACTTTCAAGACTCTTTGAAAAATTTAAAAGGTGTTACATTAGGTTTTTATGAGCCTTATATGTATTCCGGAATTGACTTAGACGTAAAATGTGTGATCGAAAATGCTTTTGATCAATTAAGATTGCTTGGAGCTAAAATAGTTCCGATTGACTTACCTAGAATCAATGAAGCGCTAGATGGATTAAAAACCATTGCTCAATCAGAAGTTGTTTCTTTCCATAATCCGTTATTAAAAAACCATGCCGAGTTATATGGAGATGACTTAAAATTCCGCTTCCAATTTGGCCGTGATATTTCAGCTTCTTCCTATTTACAAGCTCAGCGTATTAGAAAACAGTTCATAGAAAGTACTATGAAGCAAATGGAAGGAATCGATGCACTCGTTGGACCAACGAATGTTCAATCGCCATTTGAAATAGGGTCGATGGTTCCTGAACAAGCCATTAGTAATATGTTTACGCTTGGCAAGACTCCACTTGCTAACATTTTAGGATTTCCGGCGCTTTCTGTTGCCTGCGGTTTTACGGAAGGGCGACTCCCTGTCGGACTTCAGTTGATCGGCAAACCGTTTACTGATCAACGAATACTTCAAATAGGCGATTGTTACGAAAAGTCTGAACGATGGGTAGACGCGCTGAAAACGAATACTAACTATCTGGAAGTGAATTCATTATAGTAGTGGGAAATTTAAAAAGGTAAGAATCTACGAAGAGTAGGAGCTTACCTTTTCTTCATTTAATTAGGAAGCGAGAAAGAAGGTGAGGGCGCTGGTCAAATTAAATCTGTTATTAGATTCCATTATAAATTTCATGGCTATTTTAGGAAGAATTGTTATCGTCATAATTAGTTTATTAATCATTGTGGATATTGTTTCATTAAAGTTTTTTAGCTATCAATTTTCTTGGACATTGGAAGTTTCGGAATATCTATTAGTTTTCTTAACATTTTTCGGTGTCGCCTGGTTATTACGGGAAGATGGACATATTAAGCTAGACCTTTTATTGAATAGACTGAGCGAAAAAAATAGAACGCGAATGGAGATAGTAAATTCTTGTATAGGAGTTATCATTTCGATAGTCATTACATTTTATGGATTTATGGCGGTTTGGAGCTTACACACTAGAGGAATAAAAACTGAAACCATTTTGGAAATTCCGCGCTCTTTGCTTATAATCATTATCCCGATTGGATTTTTCTTCGTTTTTATTCAATTTCTTCGAAACCTTTTATCTTCGATTAATAAGCTTAGATTAACGAGTGAGGAAGATAGGAGGTAATTATATGGAGTGGTGGAGTGTTTTAGCGCTCGTATTTGGAAGTATGTTTTTTTTATTCATGATTGGTTTACCGATCGCATTCTCCTTTTTAACGATAAATATTGTAGGTGTCATACTATTATGGAACGGTGAAGCGGGACTGAATCAACTTATTTTAAATATATTTTCATCTATTTCCAAATTCTCTTTATTGCCTATACCGATGTTCATCTTAATGGGAGAAATTATGTTTCGGACAGGGTTAGGTTTTAAAGTATTTGATGCGGTAGGAAAGTGGTTCGGAAACCTTCCGGGTAGGTTAAGTATCGTAGCTGTTGGAAGTGGGACATTGTTTTCAGTTTTAAGTGGCTCGAGTGTTGCAAGTACTGCTTTACTCGGCTCGTTATTAGTGCCGGATATGCAGAAAAAAGGGTATAGCCCTGCGATGACTGTTGGACCAATCTTAGGGAGTGCTGGTCTTGCTACTATGATACCACCAACTGCATTAGGTATATTACTTGCTTCTCTTGCTTCGATCCCAGTAGGACATTTTTTATTTGCTATTGTTATTCCGGGATTATTGTTAGCTGTAATATTTGTTCTGTACATTATTATTAGATGCTATTTGCAGCCTGAGTTAGCTCCAGCGTATACCGTCGAAAAAGTGTCGTTAACTGAGAAGTTATTAGGCACAGTAAAGTATATTTTGCCACTTGGGTTGATCGTGTTCTTATTATTAGGAGTGATCATCCTTGGAATTGCTACACCAACTCAAAGTGCTGTTTTAGGAGCGTTGGGAACGGTAGTACTTTCTTATTTTTACGGTGGTCTAACTTGGTCGAAGTTTTGGGATTCACTTTCTGGTACGTTAAGATCTAGTGTTATGATTTTTATGATTATTATTGGTTCAACTACATTCGGTCAAATTTTAAGTTTTACAGGCGTCACACAAGGTCTCGTACAATTAGTAGGGAACTTGCAGTATCAGCCAATTGTTATTTTGATACTTATTCAGATTGTATTGTTGTTACTTGGCTGTTTTATGGAGCCTTTATCAATTATGATGATGACGCTACCAATACTGATGCCGATCGCAAATGCAATGGGTTTCGATCCATTATGGTTTGGTGCAATTATGCTTCTGAATATGCAAGTAGCTACGATCACCCCACCTTTTGGCATGGATCTTTTTGCGATGAAAGCAGTAATACCGAAAGACTCTATATCGATGAAGGAAATTTATAAAGGCGTTGTTCCCTTTATACTATTGAATTTGGCGGTTATGGTATTAATGATTATTTTCCCGTCACTTACTCTATGGTTACCAAGCTTTGTAAAGTAAAGCGAAAAACTTTATAAACAGCAGGAGGAGAAACAATGAGAAAGATAAAAATGTATCGACTAATTATACTAATGCTTTTAGTAGTATTATTGTCAGCGTGCGGAAGTGGTGGGGCTAGTGAAAAAGGAAAGTCGAAAACAATGACATTAAATGCCGTTAGTTTTTTGCCGAAAGACCATCCGTTGACAGCTACTCTTCATGATTGGATAGAGTCTGTAGAGGAAGCAACGGAAGGGCGAGTGAAAGTGAATTGGCGTGGAGGGGCTGATGTCATTCCGATTGGCGAGCAATTTGAAGCGATGAATTCAGGTGTAATAGATGTCAATTTTACATATATCGGACAATATCAATCGCTCGCTCCTGAAACTCTCAGTATCGCTTTGTCACAATTGACACCGTGGGAAGAAAGAGAAAATGGTTTTTATGATTTAATGGTAGAGAGACATGAAAAGATGAATGTTATGTACTTGGGGCGTTGGTTGACCGGTTCTCCTAGGCTCTGGTTGAATAGTCCGATTGACAGTGTAGATGACTTGAAAAAGCTTCCGGTACGTTCAGCTCCGAACTATAATCGTTTTTTTGAAAATCTAGGAATCGCTTCTGCCATGATTGATCCTTCGGAAGTTTATACTTCTTTGCAAACTGGTGTGGTGAAAGGTTTTGTGTATGGCGGTTTTAATGGACCTAGAAAAGATGGGTGGACTGATTCGTCTAAATATATTTTAGACCATCCATTTTGGACGCAAAACTGTACGATCCTCATGAACGACGATAAATGGAATGAAATTTCTGCTGAGGATCAAGAAGCAATCCTAAAGGCAACGGCAGCCTACGAAAAAGAGATGGTAGATTATTATACAGAACTTGATAAAGAGGAAATTGCGGAACTTGAAAAGATAGGAGTTGAGCTTTTCAAACTACCAAAATCGGAAGAAGAAAAGTTTTTGGACTTAGCCTATGATTCTGAGTGGGCGTTTTTAGACAAGGAAGTACCGGACTTGGTGGATGAGCTGAAAACGTTAACTACAAAAAAAGAGTAAACATTTTACGGCTAGGCGTGAATGGAGTGTAAGTACTCTGAAGAATCTGGAACAGCCTTGGAAGTTTTAAAGTGACTCGACTTTTATCTATCGCTTGAAGTAAATAATAGTCAGTTAGAAAACCGTCAAAAATGGACGACTTCTGTGCACGATTTTTAAGCTCTCGAAGTATCGCTATGGGCGCTTGAGCATACTGGCAGAAGGCGTAGCATTTTCGATGGTTTTCTATTTTTAGTCAGCTTCAGATTGAGCTAGAGGGAATGGATTTTGTAACAAATCATATGTCAGTGAGGTGTATCTTTAGTGGGCGATCACTCTTTATGGTCTAAAAACTTCATATGTATCTCATTAGCGAATTTCTTTTTTATCATAACGTATTTCGCATTGCTTGTCACTCTGCCGACTGTTGCGATTTCGCATTATAGTTCGACGAGTGCCGTAGCCGGTTTGTTTACTACCGTTTATATCGGTGCTGCTATCATAATAAGACCGTTTATGGGACCGTGGATTAAAAAGTACGGGAAAAGGTTTATGCTTCTTTCTTCTTTAGGGCTATTTACTATCGCTTCCTTCCTCTACAGTTTCTTCGACTCGATACCACTATTGCTTACAGTCCGTTTCATACACGGATTGGGTTTTGGAATGGCTACTACCATTACAGTAGCCATCGTAGCGGAAATTGTTCCAGAATCTCGAAAAGGTGAAGGCATGGGGTATTTTATTTTATCCACTAATGTAGGAATGGTCATTGGTCCTTTTATGGGGCTTACAGTATTAGATGAATATAATTTATATACTCTATTTTGGACAAGTGCTTGCTGTTCGTTAATTGCTTGTTTGTTTGGTGTGTTGACGCGTCTTCCGGCAGAGAAGCTTGAAGAGATCCCGGGAGGACGGAAAAGATCGCCATTATTCGAAATGTCCGCATTGCCTATTTCTATAACAGGTGCTTTTTTTGGGATGGCATATGCATCCGTATTATCCTTTATGGCGGTTTTTGCGGTTGAGCAAGGCTTAGGTGCGGAGTCAAGCTATTTTTTTGTGATTTATGTAGTCGTTCTTTTGTTAACAAGACCTTTAACCAGCCGTTGGTACGATCAACATGGAGCCAATGCCATCATCTTTCCAGCAATTGTATCATTCGCGATAGGGATGTTGCTCTTGGGGTTAACGACGAATACTTTGCTATTTTTTATGGCAGCAGCATTTATAGGCGGTGGGTGGGGGACGTTATTTCCGAGTTTCCAAACGGTTGTATTGCAAAAATCTAAACCTGCACGTAGACCTGTTGCTTTGGCGACATTCTTGTCAGTTTTTGATATTGGAATTAGTGGGGGATCACTAGTAGCAGGAGTGTTGGTTGGTGTAATCAGTTTCAGTTCTTTATACATTTTTTATTCTTTCTATATACTTATCGGTCTAGCGGTTTATTATTGGGCTCAAAACAAAGAATGTTACGGATAAATGAAGAGATTTGCCTGGAATCTATTATTTACATTTTCGTTTTCGGCTTTCAAAAACGATCGACTTCGGGAGGACGACAGGCGTAACCCGCAAGACATTCTTTGGAAAGCGTATCGTCTAAAAGTGCCAAAGCGCAAGACGATCCAAGTCGATGTCACTCTATCCAATATCGATAGTCAAACTCGCTTATAAATGAATGATTGAATTGTGCATTCTATAGTTAATTAGCAGCCTTGGTAATATTCTTTTTTTATATCAAAAAAGCTGGTCGTAAAATATGATATTTCCATAGTCTGCTTCTTTATGGACGATTCTTTTCAAGCTCTTCTGTTAAAACAAACGCCAAATCAATATTTCCAAAAAGCTGCAACACATCCAACATCATCTCATCATCAATGACGAGTTCCTCGAATCCGTCGTCGTCTTTTATAACAGCTTTCAAAGCCGCATTTGCAACTTGATCGGGATACGCTCGTTGATACAGAGTCTCTGGATCGAGTCGGTAGTTTTTACACCACTGGACAAATAAACGAATCATTAGAGTTTCATCTTCTTTATATTTTTTGATAACTTGTTGATCTATATTTTTAAAATTCACTGCATAGCCTCCAATTGGTATTAATTCTTTAAGTATAAATGATTTTGAATCGATCGGATATTAATGAGGTAGACTCTTCCTATAATCCGAACATTTGGATTCGTAGAAAGATTTGTTACAATGGATAGTATCTATGTCTAGTGAGAGTTTTCATACAATCATATGCAAAGTAGATTAATATATCAGGGAGGTTTTTAAAATGACGGAAGATCGTTATCAGCGTGGTTTGGAGAAATTGATGGAACTTACTTTGTCGGGTGAAGAAAATCCGGCAGGGGAGATGGAGATTGGAGAAAGTTTTAAAGATGTTGCGCCGGATTTAACTAAATATGTGGTGGAGTTCGCTTTTGGAGACATCTATTCGCGTCCTGGACTGGATAATAAGCAAAAAGTGCTGACGACGATTACAGCTCTTGTGGCTCAAGGGAAACCGCAGATTCAAATGCATATTAAGACCGGGCTGGATGTTGGTTTGACGCCCGATGAAATTATAGGATGCATTATGCACTTAATTCCTTACACTGGATTTCCGAGTGTCCTCAATGCTTTATCTGTTGCCCAAAAAGTTTTTGCTGAACGTGGCGTAGCTATTTCGAATATAACTGAAGAGTGAGATTCATGAGTAAAGAAGCAAAGTGGTTCTGTCCGATAGCGTGATCGGATACAACCACTTTTTCATTTCATCTTTCACTTATCGCTGTAATTTCTACACCGTTCAAAGCTTGGCTCGCTAGTCTGTCTGCTTCCACGTTAGCTTTTCTTGAAATTAACTCATACTGTGGCTGTAGGCCAAGTGCTTTCATTTTCTCTTCAATTTTATCCGCCCAATTGTGTAATTCTTCTTCTATCACCGGCCACTCCTCCAGCAAATGCTGAATGACGACACGCGAATCGCCTAGTATGTGAATAGGCAAGTGATGGACTCCGAGCAGATCAAGCTCTTGCAAGCAAAAGTAGAGTGCTGCATATTCAGCTTCGTTATTCGAAGTTAATCCAGTAACTGAAGCGTTTTTACGCAACCTGTAGGATGTTCCATTCTGATCATAATAAATGACGCAACCTAGTCCGGCGTTCTTTTGATCCCAATTAAAACCTCCGTCGAAATATAATGTAATGTTATGGGGGTCGGTTTGTATGCCTTTTATATAACCTTTCAATTCTTTTAATGTCCAGGAACTATTATGTGTGTCTGTAAAAATAAGTTGTTTTACACGTCCAGTTCGTTCCATGTCTTCAGCGAGTAACACTGCATCCTCTGCTGGCATTTCATCTGAATGAAAATACGCTGTCTTTCCTTTAGGTGATGTATATGTCCATTCGATTATAACTTGCATTTACATCTCTCCTCTAACGTAATGTAACTCATTTCGATAGTAGTAGTTTAATGTAGTATTACACAATAAGCTTTTTTGTACACTCCTTTATTTTGCAGTAAAGTGTATACGTTTATAGGTATAAGGTCATAACAAATTCATTAACTAATATTATTTGAGAATAAAATGTTGTGGACATTTTCTTCATTACATATGCTCTGTAAAGGTTTGTGGTGCTTTATGAAAAAATAAAGCTCATAATTTGAAATATACTCTGCTTATTCTTTCTTTGCTTTCTTCATAATCAATGTGTATAGTATATAATCGTTCATAAACGAAAAAGTAACCTCAATTCGAAAGGAGAAACATGAGAAAAATATCAAATGTTTTTTATATTACTATCGCTTTAATTATTATTACAGTAGGGTATGGAGTAATCGCTTCAGAAAGCTTTGAGGAAATTACGCGAACAGCAAAAAACTTCGTCGCCTCCTCATTTGGATGGTATTATTTACTATTGCTGTCTTCTTTATTACTATTAAGTATCTTCCTCATATTTAGCCCGTACGGCAAAATTCGATTAGGAAAAGACAGTGATCGTCCTGCTTTTTCTACTATAACATGGATCGCCATGTTATTTTCGGCGGGAATGGGTATTGGGTTAGTGTTTTATGGTGCAGCAGAGCCGTTGTCACATTTTATCAGTCCGGCTACTAAAGAACCTAACACAAACGAAGCATTTAAAGAAGGATTACGAGAATCTTTCTTTCACTGGGGTCTCCACGTGTGGGCTATGTATGGAGTTGTCGCATTGTCACTTGCTTATTTCCAATTCCGCAAAGACTCACCTGGTTTAATTTCAGTAACATTGAAACCGATTTTTGGCAAAAGAATGGATGGTCCTTGGGGAATATTCGTAGATGTTCTTGCGGTTTTTGCGACTGCGTTTGGGGTTGCCACCACACTCGGTTTTGGTGCTGTTCAAATTAATGCAGGACTCAATTATTTATTTGGTATTACTATTGGAACCACTTCGCAATTCGTTATTATTGCAGTCGTTACAGTATTGTTTGTTGCCTCTGCTTGGTCGGGACTCAGCAAAGGCATTAAGTATTTATCGAATACAAACCTCGTCTTAGCTGTTGTTCTTTTGGCATTCGTTGTGATCTTAGGACCTACTCTTTTAATTATGAATATGTTCACTGAATCGTTTGGCGGATATATTGGTAACTTAGTGGAGATGAGCCTTCGAACAGCGCCATTGAATGCAAACAATCAGCAATGGCTATTCGATTGGACGATTTTCTATTGGGCATGGTGGATTTCGTGGGCACCGTTTGTCAGTATGTTTATCGCTCGTGTATCTAAAGGTCGTACAATTCGTGAGTTTATGGTCGGTGTACTTCTCGTTCCCACATTACTCTGTTCGTTTTGGTTTTCGACGTTCGGGACGACAGCGATTGATATGCAGCGTAGTGGTGTTGCTGATATAGCTAGTTCGTCTACAGAACTTGTGATTTTTGAGATGTTTAATGAAATGCCATGGTCTTTTGTAATTTCAATCATCGCCATTTTATTAATCGCTTCATTCTTCGTAACTAGTGCGGATTCTGCAACGTTTGTTCTTGGAATGCAGTCGACTTACGGATCGTTGACACCGCCCACTAGCGTGAAGATTATATGGGGAGTCATTCAATCATCTATAGCATTGATTTTACTATGGGTAGGTGGTTTGGCGGCATTACAAAATACTATCATTATAGCGGCTTTACCTTTTTCGTTTGTCATGTTGTTGATGGTTATTTCCTTAATGAAAGCTCTAGGTAATGAAAAAGTCGCACGCCGATAAACTAGATTCTAATTTTTAGAACGACATATTCACAAATATGCATAGAAAGAAAAAGAGAATGAAGTTGAAAAACTCCATACTCTTTTTCTTTTTTACTTTTATAATGTATAAATGTTAGAACATAAATATAAAGTGGAATTAAATCCATGTTTTATCACATCTAATGAAAATAAATAATATAACAACCTATAAAAGGTAGAAATAAATTATGATACCCTTAAATATGTCAATAGATAAAGATTGTAAAAATCATAATAAAAAACTGCTAGACACAATTTGTTAACAAATTAGGGTAAAATAATTAGAGTAATATAGACATATAGTTGAAATAGACTTATACTTAATGTATAGAAAACTCGTTATGTAAGCGGAAGAGTGCATGAAAAATAAATAGAATAATTCGCGATAATAGCAAACCTGTCGAAAGGCAGCGACGCAAAACTATAGGGCCTAACGTATAAAACTATGGCAGCCAGTTACCGAACGAAATGCGCAATGAAAACAATAAAGTTCACTTTGTTTTATTGTGCAATAAAAAACACAGTTCGGTGTGCACGCCGAACTGTGTTTTTATTTTGAATAATTTTATGTAATGACTATAACGTGTAGCTAGATAAAATAGAAGGGTAGTGCTGGTGATGAGAAAGATATTCCAAGTTCTCTGTGTAATGTTATTGATAGTAAGTATATTGCCAAAAGCTACAATGGCAACTGCTGTAAAGCATGATTTTCAACATGTAAATGAATTATCTACATGGTTGTGGGATACTGCAAGGATTGTGTCAGAGTCAGAAGAAGTGATTCATAATTTGGTCAATGAAGGGGTAAGTGATCTTTACCTTCAAGTAAACGCTACTATAGAAACTGCATATTACCAACAGTTTATCAGTAAGGCGTCTAGTAATGGAATTAGAGTCCACGCTTTAGACGGTGCACCTAGTTGGGTTGCTGGTCAAAAAGGGATAAACGAGCAACAAGTATTCACAGATTGGTTAGTAAATTATCAAAGTGTAGTGTCAAGTGATGAACGTTTTGTGGGGATACATCTTGATGTCGAGCCGTATGAACATCCGAACTATGAAAAAAATCCAAATAACTACTTTAAGAATTATCAAACGATGATTGTGCAATTCGAGCAAATAGCGAACACTATGGGATTGGAATTCGGCATTGATATTCCATTTTGGTACTATGGTGTAACATATAATAATATATACGGAAAAGGGAATATTGCTGAGTTTTTAAGCCAACATGTTAAAAATATCTCGATTATGGCATATCGTGATTCAGCCAATGGTTCCAACGGTCATGACGGGATCAATCAAATCGCTTCTGCACAAATGGATTTATTTGAGAAGTATAATGTAAAAGGGACGATTGCGGTAGAAACAGGACGTTTAACTGACGATTCACAATATGTTACTTTTTATGAAGAAGATAAAGAATACTTTTACGAACAATTAGATGCTGTGTATCAAAACTATAAGAATCACCCTGCATTTAATGGTATCGCTATTCATCACTACGGAAGTTGGATGGACATGAAAGCACCAAAAATTCCTTTATCCACATGGCTATGGGATACTGCGAAGATTGTATCTGAACCGGACATAGTCATTAGTAATTTAGTTCAGCATGACGTAAGTGATGTCTACTTACAAATAAATGAAAAAGTAGAATTACCTTATTATCAGTACTTTATAAACAAAGCGGCTACCAATGGAATTCAAGTTCACGCATTGGACGGGGCACCTACTTGGATTGCCGGTCAAAAAGGAATAAGTCAGCAAGAAGCATTTTTGGAATGGTTAGTAAACTACCAGAAGGCAGCATCACCGAGTGAGAGATTTGTAGGTATTCATTTGGATGTAGAGCCTTATCAACACCCGAAATACGAAGAGAGAGTAAATAATTTCTTTAAGAATTACCAAGCAATGGTCGTTACATTTAGAGAACATGCAGATTCGATGGGAATGGAGTTCGGATTGGATATCCCGTTTTGGTACTACGGTGTAATGTACAATAATGTCTATGGAAAAGGAAATATTGCAGAGTTCCTAAGTAATCATGTCGAAAATATCGCGATTATGGCTTATCGGGATTCTGCAAACGGTTCTAATGGGAATGACGGGATTATAGCGATCTCAGCGGCACAGATGAAAATATTTGAACAACATAATGTAAAAACTACTATCGCAGTTGAGACTGGTAAACTCAACGATGAATCAAAATATTTAACTTTTTACGAAGAAGGTAAAGATTACTTAACTAGTGAGGTTAATAAAGTGTACGAGCATTATAAAGATCATCCTGCTTTTAACGGTATGGCCATTCATTACTATGATAGTTGGATGGATTTGAAATAATCTGCAAATTCGCGAGCTAGTATGTAATTGGAATGTAAAGGGCTATCCAAAAAGTCAGTAACTACTGACTTTCTAGGATGGCCTCTTTTTGTGCGGTAAAGTAGTGTATCGTTTAGGATTCTCCTGAGAGAAAGCGTATCGTCTGGAAGCGTAAGCCGCAAGACACGCTAAGTCAGCGTTATTCCATTCATTCACCATAGTCGCATGTTTATTTCTATCACCTAACTTGCTTTTAGATGAATGGATTATTCATAGTATTGTTAATCAACAGGTAGGAGAATCTAAACTACTATAATATGTAAATTTATTTTATAGTAAAATATATCCATATATAGTTATTTTTTATGTTACTTAATTTTAAACACAAATTTTATAGTCTTTTTATATTGTTTTTTATGAAATATTATGTTTTCGAATACTCTAAAAGGGGTATTAATACTTAAATGTTTTGAAAATTCAGCTAATAGGAGGTGGGTTCAATATGAAACGTCAATACAAAGTAGTACTTTGGGTCATGCTCTCATTACTTATTATAATAGCTGGATGGAAAAGCAGTGAAATAGTTTCTGAAAACACATATGTAGATAACGTCGATGATAGCCGCGCAAATACAAATATACATTTTTTAAGCAAAGCGACAGGCAATAGATTATCAGTTCTGCGTGATGGCAAGTGGAATGAGATATTCATACAAGGTGTGAATGTGGGAGCGGGTAAGCCTGGCGCGTTTCCCGGTGAAGTTGCCATTACATACGATGAATATTTCAGATGGTTTACTTATATTACAGAAATGAATGCTAACACGATTCGAGTGTATACCATATTAAGACCCCAGTTTTACAATGCCTTATTCGATTTTAATCAGCAGCGGGAAAACGAGGGAAAGACTCCTCTCTACGTGATTCATGGAGTGTGGATCAATGAAAATGATATTGCAACGATTGAAGATGCGTTTGGAGAAGAAAATAAAATAGTAAATGATGTGATTAGTTCAGGAAAAGATATCGTGGATATTATACATGGCAATAAGTATTTACCGCTTAGTAAAGGCAATGCAGATGGAACGTATACTACTAATATATCGGAATATGTCATCGGATGGATACTTGGGATTGAATGGGATCCATCTTTTGTTAGTAATACAAACGAAAATAATCCCGAACGAATGACATATGAAGGGAAATATCTTTACACGAAAGATGCTTCACCATTTGAAGTATTTCTAGCACAGATGGGCGATCAGATCATTGAATATGAATCGACTGCATTTCACTTGCAAAGACCAGTGGCTTTTTCAAATTGGGTCACGACGGATCCATTAACTCATCCTAATGAACCTTATGTAAATGAGGATTTGGTAGAAGTAAATGTAGAGCATATTTTTTCACACGAAAGTTATAAGCCGGGAATGTTCGTTTCTTATCATGTATATCCATATTATCCAGACTCATTTAGTTTTCAAACGGACTATATAACGTATATAGGAACGGACGGAAAACCGAATCCATATTTAGCCTATTTAGAAGACTTACAATCATTTCATTCTATGCCGATTGTCATATCTGAATTCGGTATTCCTGCATCGAGAGGAAAAGCTCATGAAAACAGGGTGACCGGTTTTAACCAAGGGTTCATTGATGAAGTAACCCAAGGAGAAATGTTGTTGCACATGTTACGTGATATGCATACGGCAGATTTAGCTGGTGGTATTGCGTTTTCCTGGCAGGATGAATGGTTCAAACGAACGTGGAATAATAACGACTTGGATGTAAGAGATTCCAGGCCGTTTTGGTCGAATACGCAGACGAATGAACAACATTTTGGCCTGCTGGCGTTTGACCCTGGAGAAGCTGCAAGTCGTACAGACATTGATGGAAAAGTTTCGGATTGGACGGCTGATTCATTATTTTATACAGACGATCGAAAACAAATGTTTGTAAAAAGTGATGAAGCGTATGTGTATATACGAGTAGATGCTACAAACTACGACTTCTATAACGACCTCTTGATCATACCGATAGATACGATTAATGGACAAGGAAACACGACATATCAAAACTACGACATGACATTCAATAAAGGAGCGGACTTTGTGTTAAAAGTTCATGGACTGAATGACACGCGACTGCTAGTAGATGCGTATTATGACAATTACTATTTCCGCTATGCGATTCTGACAGATTTGATCGAAAAAAATAGTGCATTTCAAAAGAAGAATTCAGGTATATTTAACCCGATTCGACTAGCATTAAATAAAAAAATTGTCATTCCGATAGAGAATACTGTCATTCCTTTTACTGGCTACGAGACTGGAAAGTTAGTATATGGTATTTCAGATCCGACACATCGAAAATTTAATTCTTTAAGCGATTTCTATTATGCAGATGGACATCTGGAAATCAGAATTCCATGGCAGTTACTGAATGTTATGGATCCTTCAAAAAAAATGGTGATAGATGATATGCATGTCAATGGACTGATTGCTCCGATACGAACGACTGGATTGAACATGGGCATGATAGTAGTGAAAGAAGATTCGACAAATGAGCTACATGATGTAGATATGAAAGAATATGTCTGGGATTCTTGGGAACAACCGAAATACCATGAAAGATTGAAGAGTTCTTATTATATTTTGCAAAAAGGCATGGCCGAACTATTGGAGAAAGATGGTAGTCAGTGAAGATCGGGGGTCGAGTGATGAAAAAGAAGATAAAAAAACGGTATGTATTTTTATTTCTACTAGTCATTATTTTTGTTACTCCATTTGTAATTTGGTACCTCAAACCGAGTGATTATGTAACTATTGTTGTACTCAATAAAACTTTTCCGATTCAGACAGATCAAGCAGGTGTTATTACAAGTTTGGACTATAGTAAACAGCGCGGTTTGTACTGGATAGTCAATCATAGGAAAATTAAAAATTCTATATCTAAAAAGACATATAAAGAACAAAAAGATTATTATGGAAACTTTCTTGAAGAAGGTAAACTAGTCAATCGTCCATTAGAAAAGTTGTCTACTGTTCCAGATGTCCTCTATTTATCTGATATGTACGGAACGGGAAAATCAAAAGTGGGTGGGGAAGAAGCAACAGGAGTTTCAGGATTAACGAAAGAAGAGGTAGGTCTCGTATCGACTTACTACGCACGGGGCACTACTATTATCGGCGAATACAATATTGCGGGAGATCCAACAACGAAGAGCGTGTCAAAAGAGTTAGAAACGATTTTCGGACTAAATTTCACCGGTGTTGCAGGGAAGTTCTTTTCTGATTTAACATCGAAGCAAGATGTACCCGAGTGGATTCGAAATATTTATGAGCAACAGTATGGCAAGCGATGGAATCTGACAGGTGGAGGAATTGTCATTGCAGGAAACGATAGAATTGTCGTATTGCAACGCGGTATCGACTTTACTGGAAAATCGATTACGATTGCTATGTCAGAAGAAGCAAAAAAAACGTACAAAACTGAAATTGTCGATTATTATAACTGGTTTGAATTTATCGAACCGAACAAGGACTCTAAAATACTTGCTTCATATGACATACAATTAACGGAAAAAGGAGAAAATCAATTAAAACCATTTGGTATTGAAAGCACATTCCCAGCAATTATTGAGCATCGTTCTGGCAATCAATACTCTTTGTATTTTGCAGGAGACTTTACAGATTATAGAGCGCCGGAAAAGATTAAAAGTTTCATAGGTGCACCAAGTATTTATAAATATTTTAGTGTGAATGAAGAAGGCGATTTATCGTACTTTTATTGGCACTTTTACGTACCGCTTCTATCTCAAACGTTAAAGGAAATACAGCCTCTAGATCAAGATAAGTTCTTAACCGTCGATGAACTGGATTCAGAAGGCACCCGCCTCATGTCGAAAGTTGATAAACAGCAATTCACTGTTTACCACCGTAATAAATGGAAGTCATTCTATGTGAAAGGCGTCAATATAGGCTCATCGGTCCCGGGCAGTACGAAAGACTCTCTGCCTACAGATCAAGCGTTTTATAGCAACTGGTTTGATCAAATAGGTGCTATGAATGCAAACACGATTCGGGTATATGAATTGATGCCGCCTGCTTTTTATCAAGCATTGGATACGTATAATTATCAACATACTGATGAAAAATTGTACTTGTTGCAAAGTATTTCTATAGGAGGGCTCCTTAAACCTGGACACTATTTGACGAATCGGGTACAGGAAAATTTCTCACAAGTTATTGAAGAGACGATTCATGCGATTCATGGGAATTTGCGCATTCGAAAAAATAATGACGTAGACGAAGAGGTGTACATGAGTGACGTATCGAGTTATGTAGTAGGTTATATGATTGATTCTCATATACACGCGGAAAATGTTTCCAATATAAACGGACAGCATTCAAAAGTATTCACGAATGGTGAGTATGTAAGAGCTACAGAAAAGGCGACAATAACTGAAAAGTGGCTAGCGTCTCTTAGTGATAAAGTAGTGTCATTTGAACAACAGCATTATCAAATGCAACATCCGATTGGAGTGGTGAATACACCGGAATTGGACGCAGTTTATTTGAATAAATACAGTCCACTTATGTCGATAAATGAATCGGCCATTGATTTAAATCAAATAGTAGCGACTGAAGAAATAAAAAGCGGTTTTTTCAGTGCATACGATGTATATCCGAATACAGCAGGCTTAACGAACAGCGATCAATTGTATAAAGAAGAATCATTTTTACGCTATAAAGAGTATATAAATAAGTTGAAATCCCATAGCATTCATCCGCTATTAATAAGTGAATTCGGAATTTCTACAGCGAATTCCATCACAGAGAAACAGCAGGCGGATGGTTTAGTTTCATTAATACAGATAATAAAAGATAGTGGGGCATTAGGGGGTCTGTTGTATGAGTGGTCAGATGAATGGGGGAAAAGTAGTGACCTGTCAGCCAATTTTATGATTCCTCACTCACGCGGTGTATTATGGCATAACACGATTGATCCCGCACAAAATTACGGAATTTTGGCTTCAGATGCACCAATGCCGACGAGTTATTCCTTGAATCTCAGGGGAACGGAATTTCTGCATGCACTTTCGTTAACTACTGATGAAACCTATTTTCATATGAAGGTAGAGTTAAATAAATTACCCAATTTTGACGATCAAAAGCTGATGATTTATCTAGATACAATGGATAGAAAAAATGGAGAGTATATGCTAGCTCCGGATATAAATGAAAATTGGTCAGGTGCAGAATTTAACATAGCTATTGAGGGGCTATCTGAAGCGCAGTTATTAGTTATCCCTACGTACAATTCAGCGAAAGGTTCCTATTATTCTGCAGTGTCCACAACTGGGCTGTATGAAAAGATGGAACGACAATTGTCCAAAGGCTATATTGCAAAGTCTGGTGCGAAAATTCCGGCAGTGCTTGATGATGGTTCGACATTGATAGAGGGCGATTTTGAGACGAGTAATAATCACTTTTATTTCGATGGGAATACGCTTCATCTACGAATTCCGTGGGCGAGATTAAACTTCACAGACCCATCTAATATGCTTGTGCTTGATGATGAAAAAAGTAAAGGAGTTCATTTAAGCTCAAAAAGTAGTTTATCAGTGAAAATGACAGATGGGATTGTACCTTCAGTAGTTGTGATGAATAAAGAGACAAATAAAGTAGACTATCAATTTCCAGAAAGTGTGACTTCCACCGGATATCGAACATTTTCATGGCATACTTGGGATGAACCAACGATACATTCTCGCAAAAAGACAAGTTATGAAAACGTTAAAGAAATTTACTCAAACTATTAGTAAGAGGTGAGATGATCATGACGAATGAAGCCTTTATATTACTCGCCGTCTCCGTCACGTTAATTGTAACTTTTATTGTTGCGATATTTATCACTTGGTTATACAGCATAATTAGCCAGGCGAAATACAAGAAAATCAATAATTTTTTAGATGCTAGACTAGTATGTTATTTCGAGTCAGAAGATCACCACAAGCATCGAGTCATTCGAGAAATTAACAAGTATATAGGTGATAGCACACTCAAGAAAAAACAATTAATCGAAAGAGTGCTACAATATGGCGAACAATTTATAGATAATCATCCAAAACAACTCATGGGATTGTATGAGGAAACAGGCATTACAGACTATTTGGTTAAAAGTTTATCCGCAAAAAGGTACTACAACAAAGCGATTGCTTGCCGGAAAATTGGAGACTTGCGCATATATTCGACAGAAGCTGATTTATATAAATTGCATACGATTCCTAACAATGAGGTTCTCTATAACGTTTTACTGGCATTGGCAAAGTTAGGAGATGCTGAACGCTTGATCAAAATATTAGTAGTAGATTCTAATAAGATCAATTTATCCTTTAGATCTATTATTGAAGTAATTGAACAGTTTAATGGTTCTGAAGAAGCGAAGGAATCACTCATCAAGCAGGCTATTGAAGAAAGCGATGAATATGTTAAAGCTATTTTGATTAAGGCTGCCGCTTCAGGGAATTATGAGTCGCTTGCTGAGACATATATAAAGTATTTAGAGAGCCATACTGTTGGGCTGAGAATTGCTTGCATCCGGGCATTGAGCGGATTGAGAAATCCCGATTACGAGTACGATATTATCAACATGCTACATGACAAAGAATGGGAAGTGCGGGCTGCAGCTGCTAAAGGTCTCGGGGATTTTGGGACATATCGTAGTTACGAACCACTCGCGAATGCAACGAGAGATGGAGAGTGGTGGGTTAGAAATAATGCCGCACATGCCTTGGTTTCTTTACCGGGTGGGAAATATTACGCACAACAGCTAGTTGGAGATGAGGATCGATATTCTCGTGAGGCGATTGCTGCTGTTATGGAAAGGTGAGGAATGCGTAACAGAAAACCAAACAGGAAGTCGGTGGTAATATGTTTATGTCGCTTCTTAAAAATTTTATTCTCTACTTCAGTTTGTTTTGTATGGTATATACGATAGCGATTAATATCTTTTACAATGGCCAGCTCCTTGTATCTGTTTTAGACTTGTTTCGATACTTTAAAAAGCTGAAGTCATCTGATTATAAAAGATATATTAATTCCAAAAATATGATTCCCATTTCAATCATTGTTCCTGCATATAACGAAGAAAAAACAATCGTGGATAATATACATTCTATGCTAGCATTGAACTACTATGAATATGAAATTATCGTGGTCAATGATGGATCTTCGGATTTGACTAAAGCGCAGATCGTAAAAGAATTCGAATTAGTTAAAGTAAATATGCCGATAAAGGTAAGTATACAAACGAAAGAAGTACTGGGCGTCTATTACAATCCAAAATATGAACGGCTATTGTTACTAGACAAGGTCAATGGAGGAAAAGCAGATGCGTTAAACGCAGGAATCAACCTATCTAAATATCCTCTATTTGCAAGTGTAGATGCAGATTCAGTGTTAGAAAATGATGCATTGATTAAGTTAACAATGGAATTTGTGGAAACACCGAAAACAATTGCTGTAGGTGGTATAGTACGAGTATCCAATGGGTCTATCATTCATAAGGGGAAATTAATCGAATCCCACCCGCCGAAAAGTATGGTAGCAAAATTTCAAGTAGTCGAATATTTACGGGCGTTTCTAACAGGTCGTACTAGTTTCAGTACGATTAACTCTGTCTTGATTATTTCAGGAGCATTTGGCGCCTTCAGAAAAAGCTCAGTTATAGAATGCGGTGGCTATAAAGTAAATACTATTGGTGAGGATATGGATATTATTATGAAACTGCACAAGAAGATGCGTGAAGAAAAAAGGAAATATAAAATTACATTTTTAGCGGATCCTATTTGTTGGACGCAAGTTCCTGAGTCATTAGCTGATTTGAGGGTGCAGCGCAGAAGATGGCAGATTGGTTTAATGGATAGTTTGTTACAGTATAAATCTATGGTAGGGAATCCTAAATACGGCACGATAGGAATGATTGTTCTTCCGAGTTTTTGGATCTTCGAGCTAATAGGACCGATTATCGAGTTTTTAGGTTTTATATTTATCCCACTTGCCTATCTATTCGGCTTACTGGAGTTTAATAGTTTCTTAATTTACTTATTAATTGCATTTTTGCTGGGCTCTACTTTATCCATTGGCAGTATTTTGTTGGAGCAGATTTCGTTCCGACATTATACGACTTTGAAAAGTACGCTGCGACTAGTGTTGTTCGCATTCCTGGAAAACTTGGGCTATCGTCAATTAACCGTACTGTATCGTGTCGAAGGAATAGTAAAAATGAGACGGGGTCGTCATGCTTGGGGAACAATTAAACGTAAGGAATTTGATAAAAATGAAAAGAAACTAGCGTGAGTTAAGTACGATGTACAAGTAAAAGGGGATTCAGAAACTCGGTAACACCTGACTTTCTGAATTCCCCTTTTTTATGGGAACGAATGGCTTCTCTGCCTCATTCATATAAGAGCCTATTTTACATCTCTTTATACTTACAACAATAACCGCAAAAACTTTTCGAAATTAACGCCCGCTACTGTAGACGAACCTTCTAGCGCGGTGTCTTCAATAGAGACAGTTAAAAACTTTTCGGCCAGTTCTATAGCTTCGGTAAGACTGTCTCCGCGCATGAGGCTTCCCATCATAATCGATGCAAATAAATCACCAGTACCTGAGTAGCTTTTCCCGTTATATGGGATTGAACTATAAACAGCAGACGAGCTACCGATGTACATATTACCGATCGATTGTGCGCTTGGCGATTTGGAGGGAGGGCTGATACCGGTGATGATCACTTGTGCACCGGTTTCCTGTGCCAGTTGCATGCCTGCTTCTTCTACTTTCTTCAAAAAGTCCTTTTCCTCTACATAACGTTCCAACGACTGATAAGATAATCCGTTTAGAAGGCAACACTCTGTTAAGTTGGGTGTTACGATATCTGCTCGTTTCACTAATATTTTCATGTAAGCTAATAACTCTTCATCAAAATTCGTATAAGCAGTTCCACGATCACCCATTACAGGATCGACAAGTACAGTTGTATTTGCATTATGGAAAATGTCCAAGAAATTTAGAATGTGGACAATCTGCGCTTTTCCCGTAATGAATCCCGTATGAATTCCATCGAAGTGTTCATGTGAATTCTGCCATTCGTTAATGAAAAATGGCATATTCGCTGTTAGATCCTCACAGAAAAAGCTTGAGTATTCTGTTTGGGCAGAAAGTATAGCGGTTGGTAAAGGGCATGCTTGTACACCCATTACAGATAGTACAGGGATAGCTGCCGTTAAAGAACACTTCCCGAATGATGACAAATCTTGTATCACAGCAACTTTTTTCATAATATCCTCCGTAGTGAAAAATTTGACTTCATCATAACATAGAAGAAGGAAAACTAGGGACTGTAACAATTGAAGATTATTTGAAATCACCGTATCAAAGATAGTGGAATATATTGATGTTTTTTGTATAATAGAATGACTGGCATCGATTGTACGTAGGCACGATGCAAGTTACGATGAGAGGATTTGAAATAAGTAATGAGTACAAACTTTTGGCGTGAATTACCACGACCATTTTTTATATTAGCACCAATGGAAGACGTAACGGATGTAGTGTTTCGTCATGTAGTAAGTGAAGCCGCACGTCCTGATGTGTTTTTCACTGAATTTACGAATACGGAAAGTTTTTGCCATCCCGAAGGAATTTTTAGTGTCCGTGGGCGATTAGCATTTACAGAGGATGAACAACCAATTGTTGCGCATATTTGGGGAGATAAGCCTGAACACTTTCGGGATATGAGTATCGGAATGGCGAAATTAGGCTTTAAAGGTTTGGATATTAATATGGGATGCCCAGTGCCGAACGTGGCGGCAAAAGGAAAAGGGAGCGGGCTCATTAATCATCCGGAAACCGCAGCTGCGATCATTCAAGCAGCCAAGGCCGGTGGATTGCCTGTCAGCGTCAAGACGCGTCTCGGGTATACAGAGTTAGATGAATGGCGGGAGTGGTTGCGTCATGTATTTGAACAAGACATTGCCAATTTGTCCATTCATTTGCGTACGCGTAAAGAGATGAGTAACGGAGAAGCGCATTGGGAATTGATTCCGGAGATTAAAAAACTTCGTGATGAAGTAGCACCTCATACGCTGTTGACTATTAACGGGGATATTCTCGATCGTCAAATGGGGCTGGAATTGGTTGAAAAATACGGAGTCGATGGTGTCATGATCGGACGCGGAATTTTCAGCAATCCATTTGCGTTTGAGTTAGAAAAAAAAGAACACAGCAGTGAAGAATTGCTTGATCTGTTACGTCTACATTTAGATCTGTTTGATAAATACTCGACAGAGCTTGAACCGCGTCTTTTTAAACCGCTTCGTCGTTTTTTTAAGATTTATGTGAAGGGGTTCCGAGGGGCAGCAGAGCTTAGAAATGAATTAATGAACACCCAATCGACCGATGAAGTACGTGCATTACTTGATGAGCTGAAAACAGCTCAGTAAAATCGATAAATACTAAAAAAGTCTCTCTTTCATTTTAGAAATGATAGAGAGACTTTTTTAGATGCTTGATGATTAACTATAGTATGTATAATCCATTCTTTGATTTATTTAAAAACGAGTTTGAGTATGGCGATTGAAAAGAGAGAGGCTAACTTAGAGTGTCTTACGGTTTGCGCTTCCAGACGATACGCTTTCCGGAGGGGACGCGGTGGACTCTCAGGAAAGCGTCCGGTTCTGTAGGGAGAATCCTAACACGTACACTCTTTTTCTGCACCACGAAAGAAGAGTCACTTACCTCACTTCCAAAATACAATTCCTTCCTTTATACAATGAACAGGCTTACCCTTTTCTACACTATATACATTTATTTGAATAAACCGAGCTTTTCAATACGACGAACGGCTTCTTGTATGCGCTCCTCACTTTCTAATAAACCAACGCGAATATAACCTTCCCCGTGTATGCCGAACCCATTGCCTGCTGAAACCGCAACATCGGCTTTATCCAGTAATAAGTCAGCGAATGTCTCGCTTGTAAAACCTTCCGGAACTGGAAGCCAAGCAAAAAATGATCCAGTAGGCGCTGTTACGTCCCAACCGATACGTTCACATTCTGTTAGCAAAACCGTAAGACGGCTTTGATATAGTGCGATTAACTCTTCGACACATTGTTGTGGGCCTGTTAAAGCTTCGATTGCTGCACGCTGAACTGCTGGGAAAATACTTGTGAATAAATGGTCTTGAAGAATATTTAGCGCTTCAATAATTTCTGAATTCCCTACAGCAAATCCTACACGCCAACCTGCCATATTGTACATTTTAGAAAGCGACAGCATCTCGATTCCTACATCTTTAGCTCCTTCGGTTTGTAAAAAGCTAATTGGTTTCTGACCTTCAAAACCGATGCCGCCGTATGCAAAGTCTTGCAATACAGCAATAGAATGCTGTTTGGCGAAAGCGACAGTTTTTTCATAAAACTCTGGTGTTGCTGTAACACCGGTCGGATTGCTGGGATAATTTAAATACATCAGTTTAGCATCTTTTATCTGATCATCTGGCAACGCATCATAGTCAGGGAAGAAGCCATTCTTCTCTAATAGTGGCATCGTTTCATAACGGATATCTGCCAGACTGATTCCGGATAAGTAATCTGGATAGCCTGGATCTGGTAGCAATAATAGATCTCCTTCGTTCATTATGGCTAATGGCAATTCTACTACGCCGATTTTTGTACCGCCCAGTACAGCTACTTCTGTTTCTGGATTAATTACTACACCGTATTCGCGATCATAATATTCTGCCACTGCCTGACGTAATTCGATCGTTCCACGAAATGGCGAGTAACCGTGAGTGGCTGGGTCTTCTACAGCTTTTTGCAGTGCCTTAATGATGTGTTGTGGTGTCGGTTGGTCTGGATTTCCTCGTCCTAAATTAATAATATCTCTACCTTCAGCCATAGCCTTTTCTACTTTATCCAATAATAAACTAAAGAAATGCGGGGGGAGCTTTTGTAACCGGTTGGACCGTAGCATGTTCTATTCCTTCTTTCTAGATGTAGTGTTAACATTCAGTATATATAGAGTATCACAGATTTTTCAATAGAATGACGTTTATTTGTCTTCTGCCAAATAGGCATGTACTTGACAGTTGAATGAATTCAAACTATTATAAGTGCTACGATTACAATTACATAGAGTTTCTTATCAAGAGTGACTGAGGGAAAAGGCCCGATGAAGTCCAGCAACCCCTTGTATGCAACAAGGAAGGTGCCAATTCCTTCAGAGAATGTTTCTTCTGAGAGATAAGCTGTTACCATACCAGTACTTCTTTCATTAGCGAAAATGAGAGAGGTTTTTTTAATACAAGGAAATATTCAGTAATGCTGTAACGGACGAATTTAACATAAGGAAAGTAGGGAAGACATGATCCAGATACAAAACTTGTCTAAAGTATATAAGACAAAAGAAAAAGTGGTAAAAGGCGTAGACGACGTCTCACTAAACATCAAGACTGGAGAAATATTTGGTATTGTCGGTTATTCTGGCGCCGGGAAAAGTTCGTTGATTCGTTGTTTGAATTTATTGGAACGACCAACGAGCGGTACGATTTTGATCAATAATATAAATTTAACAAAATTAAAGGGTGCTCAGCTTCGTCAAGCACGATTAAAAATTGGGATGATTTTTCAGCACTTTTATTTAATTAGTCAAAAGACTATTTTTGAAAATATAGCATTCGCCTTACAAGCAGCAAAAATGCCATCTTCAAAAATTGAAGAACGTGTTATGGAGCTGCTAGAAATGGTTGGCTTAGCGGATAAACATAATGTCTATCCTGCTCAACTGAGTGGCGGACAAAAACAGCGTGTAGGCATTGCAAGGGCTCTTGCGAATAATCCATCTGTATTACTTTGCGATGAAGCCACTTCTGCATTGGATCCCAATACAACAATGTCAATTTTACGCTTACTGAAAAAGATTAATAAAGAATTAAATATTACAATCGTTTTAATCACACATGAAATGAATGTAGTGAAAGAAATTTGTGATCGGATGGCTATTATGCAGGATGGTAAAGTGATAGAGGAAGGACAAGTATACGATATCTTCTCCAATCCTGTACAACCATTGACTAAAGAATTTATTAGCAGTGTAGTGTCGTTTGATATTCCGGATAGTGTTGTGTTCTCACTCGTTGGCACCATGATCAAAGTGACATTTAAAGGTGCAGTTGCGATGGAGGGGGTAATCTCAGACACCATGCAAAAGTACAAAGTTAGAGGGAACTTTTTACATGGATCGATTGAATACATACAAGAACGGGCGCTTGGTATATTCTTAATGGAATTGCAAGGGGATCCACAAGAAATAAAACGTGCAATCGCATATATCGCTGAACAAAATGCACAAGTAGAGGTGATCCGACAAAATGATTGATATAGCACATATTATGGAGCTAATGCCTGACATTACAAAAGCTTTTATGGAAACTCTTTATATGATCGGAATTTCTCTTTCTATTGCGCTAGTTGTCGGATTGCCGCTAGGTGTTTTGTTGTTTACAACTGATAGAGGATTGTTTTTAGAAAATCGGGCGATTAACTCAGTTGTCGGTCTTTTCGTTAATGTGATCCGCTCCATTCCATTCATTATATTACTCGTTGCACTTATTCCGTTAACGAAATTGATTGTAGGCAGTACAATTGGTCCGACAGCAGCAAGTGTGTCACTTTCTGTTGCAGCAATCCCGTTCTTTGCGCGAATAGTAGAAACATCTATGCGTGAAATTGATAAAGGAGTTATTGAAGCGGCAATTTCGACAGGAGCCTCGCCTTGGATGATTATTTGGAATGTATTATTACCGGAAGCGAAATCCAGTATTATTCAAGGCTTGACGCTTACATTGATTAATCTAGTAGCCTACTCAGCTATGGCTGGTTTTGTTGGCGGCGGCGGAATCGGTGACTTAGCTATTCGTTTTGGTTATTACCGATACGATGACAGCATCATGCTCGTTACAGTCGCTATTTTAATTATATTAGTACAACTGATCCAATTTAGTGGAGATCGAGTTTCAAAAGTAATAGATAAAAGATAATAGGGGAGAGATGGATGATGAAGAAGATTGTATTGTCGTTATTGCTAGCACTGTTAGTAGCGGGTTTAGCAGCTTGTGGTGGTGGAGAGAAAACGACGGAAAAGTCAAATGATGATAAAACTATTACGTTTGGTGCGACAGCTGGTCCTTACAGTGACATGGTGAAAAAAGCGATTCAGCCGGGTCTTGAAGAAAAAGGATATAAAGTAAAGATTACAGAATTCAGTGATTATATTCAGCCGAACGTCGCACTTGATAGTGGTGATATCGATGCAAACTTGTTCCAAAATCGTATATATTTAGAGAACACAGTAGAAGAAAAGGGAATCGATATTTCAGAACTAATCGTTGTACCGACAGCGCCTCTTGGGATTTATTCAAATAAATATAAATCATTAGATGAAATCGAGGACGGAGCAACCGTAACAATTCCGAATGATCCGGTAAATGCAGCCAGAACATTGTATGTTTTGGAAGACGTTGGGTTAGTGAAGATGGCAGGCGAAATTGATCAGTTGACAGCATCTGAAAAAGATATTGTAGAAAACCCTAAAAACTTAGTCGTTCAGCCAATCGAAGCAGGTCAATTACCGCGTTCAGTGGAAGGCTCTGACCTAGCAGCTGTACCTGGAAATTTCGCTATTGCGGCAGATATGGATTTGTTGAGTGCACTTGCTTTAGAAAATATGCCGGATCATTTCCGGAATGTCGTAGCAGTGAAAACGGAAAACAAAGATAAACAATTTGCTAAAGATATTATTGAAGTTATAGAATCTGAAGAGTTTTTAGCCGTAATCGACTCTGAATTCAAAGGTTTCGGTAAGCCAGCATGGATGGAAGAAAAGTAATTGGCGAATTCAAGCAAAGAGACTACATCCCAAAACCTATAATTATTTAGGGGATGTAGTCTTTTTACATGTAGTTTTATTCAGCTAATAACATCTTGAGGGGAATAGATTATGTGATCAGGTTTGGATTTTATGCAACGTAATTAAATGTACAACTTGAGAAATGCGTATATGTTATAATGAAATAAAATACGTACCGAAAATAATAGATTACCTGAACTAGAAAAGGTGGGACAATGCAATGAATGAATTACATAACGCAACACAAGAACTTCATGAACTAAAAGCGAAACTCGTTGTTTATGAAAAGTTAATAGAAGAATTATCTGCGCCGATTATACCATCTATTGTACCCGATACGATTTTAGTACCTATAACCGGGGTACTTTCCGTAGAACGTTTCATGCTCATCCAAGAAAAAATTGTCCGAAGAATTGCAGATAATAATGTATATACAGCCATTTTGGATTTTACTGATATTAGCACACTAGAAGTTGAAAATAATATGGGGTATGAAAGTTTAAGCAGACAGATTAATGAGCTAGTGAATATACTAAGCCTGATGGGCACGGAAACAATATTTGTAGGGTTTTCATCTACATTTGCACAGCAATTGATATTATCGAATGTAGCTGATTTCAGTCAAATTCGAGTGTATATTAATTTCCGAGCAGCTCTTCAATACTTATTGGAACAAAAAGGGTTAGAAATTGTAGAAAAGAAGTGACAAATATGGCCTGTGTAAGAGTGCGTCTCTACTCTTGCGTAGACCATATTATTTATTTCTTACGACTAATCCATACATCGCATGAGGCTGTCAGAACAATTGCTTCAGACACAGAGCCGAGAAAATAGTGTTCAGCATTTTTTATACCTTGTGCGCCACATACGATGAGATCAGTTTTAACGAAAGGGGCAATTTCCTTAGTAATGGTTTCTTTTGGATCACCATTTTTGATATACACTTCTACTTGATCAACACCTTCGTCTTTTGCAAGTAACTTATAACTAGTTAGCAACTCTTCTATTCGTTGTCTTTCACTATCCAAATAGGATACATCATCTTCTCCAATAAAACCTATATCGATGATGTGCACAATATGCAGTTTTGCACGTTCTTTATGTTTGAGAAGGTCGATTGACTTCAATAACGCAAGTTTTGCTTCGCTTGAACCGTCTACTGCCACTAGAATATTTGTATACATGTTCATCTATTGCATCCCCTTCCGAAAAGTTAGGATGATGACTCATAGTCTGTTCATTGGTAAGGAAGTTTTCTAGAACTTTTCAATTATATATTAATTATACCACATTTATACATTTATTATTCCGACGTATATAAATAAAAGAGACTTGTTTTGCTATTGAATTTCCATTGCAATAGCGTGCAAGTCTCACATGAAATAATTATTTGTCCAATGCAGAAGATAGGCTCTTTACAAAATCCTCGATTCGATCCATCGCTTTTATTAAATTTTCCATTGAATTAGCGTAAGAGATCCGTATAAATCCTTCACCATACTGTGTAAAAGCACTGCCAGGTACAACTGCTACTTGCTTACTGTTTAATAATTTTGTAGCAAATTCATAAGAAGTCAAACCTGTACTTTTAATGGACGGAAAGGCGTAAAATGCTCCTTTAGGTTCTGCTAAAGACAGCCCCATATCTACTAATCTTTTATACACATAATCGCGACGTTTTATATATGATTTGTTCATTTCATTAGGCACATTGCGGCAATTAGATAACGCTTCAATCCCGGCGTATTGGCTTGGCAAGGAGGCGCATATAGAGTTTGATAAATGTGCTTTTAGTATTTGATCCATGACTTTCTTTGATCCTAAAACAAATCCTAATCTCCAGCCCGTCATTGAATGGGACTTGGACAATCCATGAACTAGGAAAAGCTGTTCACGTACTTCAGAATATGAACCGAATGAAACATGAGTTCCTTTATAAGTATTTTCACTATAAATCTCATCTGAAATAATAAAAATTTCATGTTTTATAATGATCTGCACAAGTTTATCCATTCGTTCTTTGTCGATAACTGCGCCTGTCGGATTGGAAGGATAATTAAAAACAATTGCTTTTGTCTTATTTGATATTAATTTTTCCAGTTGCTCGGGATCAGGCAGGAAGTTAGTAGTAGTTGTATCTAGGTAAACTGCTTTTGCTCCGCATAAATGAATGATAGGTTCATATCCAGAATAGATCGGTACAGGTAAAATTACTTCGTCACCTTCCGTTAAAATAGAGCGAAAAATAGCATCGATACCACTACTAGCACCGTTAGTAATAACGATCTCTGTTTCAGGATCATAATGGAAATGATACGTATCCTCAAAAAATGATGATACTGCTTTTCGTAATTCCAATAAGCCTGCATTGTGAGAATAACTGGTCAAATCATTGGCAATCGCAGTAGCCCCCGCATCTTTTATCTTTTGTGGTGTAGGAAAATCCGGCTCACCAATAGTTAAATTAATTCCCTCAGGCATTTGAGCCACTTTATTTGAAAACACACGAATTCCAGGGACTTCAATCGTTTTGATCTTCTCATTCATTCTATGCAGCATATAAGCACTCCTTTAAATTTATAATTATAATTATCATCTGTATACAGTATACGTAATCCATCGTAATCAATAATACTAGATTTGTAAAATGATTATTTTTATTCTTTTGTAAGTTTTCAATAAAAAAGAGTAAAAGACATTGGATATTAAACAGGAAATATAACTTTCTAAAAATTTAATTGACTTTCAATTCATGGTATTGTATTCTAAACTAAATCCTGTATACAGTATACATACGAACTATAATAGAAAAACTTAGAAGAGGCGTCTACTGTTGCAAGGGAAGTATGAAAAGAGTGCAGGCTGGATGTAAGCGCTTTCTGGTATGAAAGTAAAATGTAGGACAAACTAGTAAATTTCGAGGGGGAAAGAACGTATGTTAAAGAAATTCAAGTTAGGACTTATTGCATCAGTAGTAAGCGTAGTGGCGTTAGCTGGTTGTGGAAATGATAGTGCGGATGGAAAAGATGGAGGAACAGTAAAATTGCAACTGGGTCATGCATTATCTGAAGGAACCCCTGCATCAGATTTACTCAATGAAATGGCTAAAAATGTAGAAGAAAAAACAGAAGGCCGTGTGGATATTGATATTTTTCCAAACAGTCAATTAGGATCTGAAACAGAAATGCTTGAGCAATTGCAATTAGGAACGATGGAAGCAGGCGCAATTATGGTTGGTACGATGCAGTCATTAGATAAAAAAATGGCGATTGAAGACTTGCCTTATATGTGGAAAGATATTGACCACGCCCGTGAAGCATACCAAGGAGAATTCGGTGAATACTTGGCAAATATAATGAATGAGCAAGGAATGAAGAAAATCGGATATCTAGAGTGGGGATTCCGCCACATTACAAATAACAAACGTCCGATTGTAAAGCCGGAAGATATGAAAGGCTTGAGTATTCGTGTTGCAGAATCGAATTTGAGAATTGATGCATTTGAGCAACTAGGTGCACTGCCGACAGTAATGGCTTTCAGTGAAGTTTATGGCGCACTTCAGCAAGGAGCGCTTGATGCACAAGAAAATCCACTCGCCAACATTGTAGCTCCAAAATTTGATGAAGTTCAAAAATACTTGTCTTTAACAGGTCACTTCTATAACACCATTATGATGGTCGTTGATAACGATGTATGGGACAAGATTTCAGAAGAAGACCAGAAAGTAATCTTGGAAGAGTCTGATCGTATTTCTAAAGAAGTATTAGTGAAGAACGATGAGATGGAAGATGATTATATTAAAACTCTAGGTGAGAGAGGTATGCAGATTAACGATGATGTAGATACGCAAGCATTCCGTGAAGCTATGCTTCCTGTATATGATAAATGGGAAGAAGCTCACTTCGGTCAAGAGCTAATGGACGTTTATAGAGACGCTTCCGGCTGGTAAGAACTGAATCTCTCCTTGAATTAGGAGAGATTTTTTTGGAAATATAGAATATACGGTATACGGGGAGGAAAAGCATGTTATCTACTATTACATCATGGATTGTAAAAATCATCACTGCTTTATGCATACTTGTCATTACAGGTCTGACTGTTATCGTATTCGTTCAGGTATTCTCGCGATTTATCAAGTATTCATTACCTGGAACAGAAGAATTGGCAAGATTATTAGTTATATGGCTTACATTTTTAGGGACGAGTTTAGCAATCCACGAAAGAATGCATTTAGGTGTCAGATACTTTGTTGGACTAGCGAATGAAAAGTTTCAGAAAGTCATTGATCGCATCATTTATGCAGTGACCATTGGAATGTTCGCAGTCATTGCTGTCTATGGCTTTAAATTAACGATGGCGACGATGAGTACAACTTCTTCTACATTGCAATTACCAATGGGGCTATTTTATATCGTCATTCCGATTAGTGCGATATTTTCTATTTACTTTATTATCTTAAATATTATAGAACCCGATCCATCAAACCAAGGGGAGGCTAGTTTATGATTATAGCTATATTAGTAGCGTTTTTCACTCTCCTATTTCTTGGTATGCCCATTGCTTTCACGATCGGACTAGTTTCAATGGGTGCTCTTTTCTTTAGTGATGTATCTTTAGAGATTTTAATACAACGCATGTTTTCCGGTGTCAATAATTTCTCTTATTTAGCTTTACCCCTATTTATACTTGCAGGGAATATTATGGGGAAAGGCGGATTGACAAAGAGATTAATGGCATTAGCGGATGCGCTAGTTGGTAGATTCGCAGGCGGGTTAGGTATGACTGCTGTTGTGACAAGTGCATTTTTTGGAGCGGTATCAGGATCTACGGTTGCTACAACATATGCAGTAGGTTCTGTAATTGTGCCTAGAATGAAAGAACAGCGGTATAGTAATTCCTTTATAGCGAGTATTATTGGTCCGGCAGGTGTATTAGGACTAATTATTCCACCGAGTATAACGATGGTAATTTTAGGCATTACCGCAAATATATCTATCGGGAAGTTATTCATTGCCGGATTTTTACCGGGTCTATTATTAACAGTAGCTTTTTGTGTGTACGTTTCTTATATGTCTAAGAAGCAAGGATATGGCGTAATTGAAACTAAAAAGCTTAGTGGCAAAGAGTTTTGGAAGATTTGCAGAGAAGCATTTTTCCCATTAATGTCTCCAATCTTTATTTTAGGAGGAATTTTCAGCGGATTAGTAACGGCTACAGAAGCTGCAGTCATCGCGGTTGTCTACGGATTCATTTTATCTTTATTTTATAGAGAATTGAATATTCGTGTATTCAAAGATATTATGGCAAATTCAGCAGTTACTTCTGCTATTATTTTAATCATCATTTCATTCGCTAATGCGTTTACATATGTATTAACAGCGAATCGAATTCCGGCGATGATTTCTGAATTCTTCTTGAAGATGGCGCATACTCCATTGCAATTTTTATTGATCGTCTCTGTCATTTTATTAGTATTAGGTACGTTAACAGAAGTAACGTCCCTGATTATACTTTTGAGCCCAATTTTCATGCCAATCGCAATGAATTACGGTATTGATCCGATTCATTTTGGAATGGTACTTATTATGAACTTTGCTTTGGCTAATATTACTCCTCCTGTAGGACTTTCACTGATTGCAGGGTGCAGTATTACGGATAGAAAAATGGGTATTGAAAATACATTCCCATATGTTCTTCATATAATTGGTATCGTAGCATTAGTCGTTTTAATTATCATTTTTGTTCCGAGTATTTCTACGGCGCTTCCAAATCTCTTTAGTAAAGGTTGATAGACATGATTAAACGTGTGAAAGAAACTAGTTGTTTGGAGAATTTACATCAAGGATGTGGTCGCGTTCATATACAAAAAAATCTCACTGAAGAAGATCAAGTAGAGGGTCTTGCATTGTTTGCGACAGTCATTGTGGAACCACACGCATCTATAGGCTATCATCTTCATACAAAAGACGCGGAAGCTTACTATATTTTGCGTGGTGAAGGGATTTTTCTAAACCATTTAGAAGAACGTGTTCCGGTCAAGGCGGGGGACTTGTGTTTAATTACAAAAGGACAAAGTCACGGCTTAGAAAATCCCCATGATATGGAAATAGAATTAATTGCAATTGTGTATTAATAACGGTACTTTATTAATAACGACTGTAAATACTTCTTATACTAATAGAATGCGGGTGGGAACATGAAAATAATTAGACCGAGCGAAACATTGGCGGATCAAGCGTATAATCTATTGAAAAAAGCAATTATCACGGGTGAACTAAAAGATGAGGAAGCTCTACCGGAAGAAAGTTTGTCAAAAAACCTAGGGATTAGCCGAACGCCTCTTAGAGATGCACTAAATAGATTAGCAGCAGAGGGACTGGTCATTCAGATGAAAGGCAGACCGGCGATTGTTGCCAGTTTCACTAAAGAAAATTCTCTTGAATTTATGGAAATCAGAAGTATTCTTGAAGTGCACAGTATAGAAAAAGTAGTCGCGCATGTGAATACGGAATTCATAGCTACATTAGTAGAAAATCTTTCTGAACAGTCCGATGCGATTAACCGCGATAATTATCAAGACTTTATCGAGTTGGATCGTGAATTTCATATCCTTCTCGCTTCTCTAAATAATAATGCTGAATTAAAAAAAATGATTGAACGGATCAATACTGGAGTGAATCGTGCATTTTTAATATTGTCCAGCACAGTGCCGCAAAGTGCTAAGGATGCGTACCAAGAACATATTGAAATTGTGGAAGCTCTGAAAAAAAAGGATGTTCGATTGTCAAAAAATAAGATGGTTGTTCATTTAGATAATGTAGAGAAACGTTTTATGCGCTATTATTCAAATGCTCCCATATAATCCGTCAGAAGGTATACAAAACAAAGTGCGATGTACTGAATCTTCTATGCATATACAACATACAAACTGCTAGTTATTCCGTTTTTTGGAATAACTAGCAGTTTGTTTTTTTGAAGCAGACTATTTATTATTCCTTGCGATAAATCCCTGTAATTAGTAAACAAACAAACCACGCAGTGAGAGAGACTAGCCCCATGAAGAACAGTCCGATAAATTCCATGAAATCATCTTGCTCTGATATTTCGGTTCCAATTATTGGAGTAAATATGCGATAAGTGATAAAGGCAAAGAGGCAGAGATAGAAACTGCTGCCGAGTCCTGCCATCACCAAGCGTTGCTTTCTGCTTTTCCGATCTGCATGATAAATAGAAATCCATGAAAATAGACTACACAATACAGCACCTATCATTACAGGTAAATGAAGAAATGGAATAAATGCATAAGATAATATAAATAAAATGGCAGCGGTAGCACTAAAAAGCAGAGCGTTTAAAAGAAATAAAAATAAACTGCTCCATACGGTCTGCTGGAACCAATAGGCCGCAGCCAGTTTTCTAGCAAGGAAATTTGCGGGTGAAACGATTCCGATGAGCAGTGGTTTCATACATACGATGACGAGTAAAAAAAGTGCACTACTTAGTAGTACAATTAACATACGAATCAAACTCCTTGAATAGTTTGTTTTACTTATAACGAACAACATATGTAAAATGTTTCGTGTGCATCAAATCAACGTATACTAGTACGTGAAGTGAATAACATTGTGGGGAGGAAATGAAGATGAAAAATGTAGGCAATACGTTATCATCAAAACAGCGGGAGCAACTTCTTCAACTATTGCAAGAGCGTTTCGAGAAACATCCAACTCTTCATAAAGATATAAAATGGAGTCATGTGCAAAAAAAACTTGAATCAAATAATGAAAAATTGTGGTCATTGAGTAAGATGGAAGAGACAGGCGGCGAGCCGAATGTAGTCGGTTATGATGAACAAACGGATGAATATATTTTTTATGATTGTGCAGCGGAAAGTCCAGCAGGTCGTAGAAGTACTTGCTATGATTTAGAAGCGCTTCAATCAAGAAAGAAAAACAAACCACAACATAGTGCAGTCGAGCTTGCTGAAATGATGGGGATTGAGTTATTAACAGAAGAAGAATATCGTAAGCTTCAAACACTCGGTGAGTATGATAAGAAAACATCTAGTTGGATACAAACACCGGTTGCTATTCGTAAACTGGGCGGAGCTATCTTTTGTGACCGCCGCTACGATACGGTCTTCGTCTATCATAATGGTGCGGAATCTTATTATGCGGGAAGAGGGTTCCGCGGTTCGCTCCGTGTATGAATTCATCTACAGAAACACTTAGTAATGGTATGAGCAGGTGGGGTAAACTCTTTCTATTGCATCAAAGCCCGTTTGACTATACGCCATGGTGAGATGATATACTACTCAGAAATGAAGGGGTGGAACTCGTGAAGAATCTATTTGGAAATCCAAAAGAGTCTTCTCATAGTGTGATTATTGTAGGTGGTTCATTGGCGGGACTGATGACGGGAATTGCATTGGCGCAAGAAAATATGAACGTAACAATAGTAGAAAAAGTGAGCGAACATCGTCAGGGAGGCTCAGGTTTACGGGTAAATGGTGGGACATTCGGGCGATCCAAAACAGAAACTTTGCTGAAACGACTCGTATCTAATGGCGAAGATTCTGTACAACTTTGGTCGACTATTGAATCGCGTTTACGTGAAGTTGCGAAGAAGGATCAACGAATTACGTTACGTTACAACACACGCGTGGAATCAGTAGGACAAGATCAGGAACAAGCATGGGTTGTGACGGATAAAGAAGAAACGTTGAAAGCGGACTTCGTCATCGGAGCAGATGGACATAGGAGTCATGTAAGGAAAGCTGTCGCACCCGACCAACCTGATGCGACCTATGCTGGATATATGGGATGGATTGCCTCGGTAGGAGAAGAAGAATTACCGAATACGATGCAATTGGCTTCTACTGTAGACGGACCGACTGTAGATATGTTCGACAGCTGGGATGGCTTTAAATTCGGTTCGATTATTGAAACGGATGATCCGGAAAAAAGTCGTAGAATCGGTTGTACGTGGTATGACAATAAACAAAGTGAAATGTTGCGTGAAGTTGGCTGTGTAGAAGGCATGGTCGTGCGCCATTCGTTAGATGGAGAAGATGTTCCGCAACCAACGCTTGATCAGTTGGCGAGTGAAGCGGCAAAATGGCCGGAACCTTGGCGTTTTGCCGCTTTATATGGAATTGAAACGCGAACGTTAATCGGAATTCCTATTAAAGAATATGTTCCGTCGCGCTTAGTAAACGGCAGACTTGCACTCGTTGGAGACGCGGCTCATGTTCCTGCTCCTGTAACGGCCAGTGGATTTAACGAATCATTGCAAGACGCGGTTGTATTAGGGGAGTGTGTTGCAAAAAGACACCGGCAATCGTTTGAAGAAATATTGAAAACGTATGAAAAGATTCGCTTGGAAAGAGTTCGTCAAATGGTTCAGTCGGGACATTTCTATAGTCAGTCATTCGGCAGACCATAAAGAAAAATTATCCATGCCAAACTATACTCCTGATAGAATTTCCCTTTCTAGTCTGATAGGCGTATGCTAAAATTAGATAAAAAGATTAATGGACTTGGAGATATAGAATGACATATAAAGGGAGAATCCTTGCTGTTGGGATTGTTATATTGTTCAACGGGATTCGTTATGTTTATTATCATCAATATTTGCAGTACCCATTTCAAGCCAGCTTTTTCATTTTGACGGCTATTTTCTTACTAGTCGCATGGCTAGCAGGGCGGCAATACGATGTAGCTAAATATTATGCAGAGAAAGATCCGTTGACCAATGCATACAACAGACGAACCGTTCATACGGTATTTAAAAAACGAGCATCTACATGCAAAGTTAAAGGAAAGAAAATGGGCGTAGTATTGATTGATTTGGATAAGTTTAAAACAGTGAATGATACGTATGGTCATCAAAAAGGGGACGAACTACTACGGTATGTCGCAAATTTGATAAAAATGAATGCAAAAGATGATGATCTTATAGTGCGTTGGGGTGGCGATGAATTTGTACATATCATCCCGAACATCAAAGAATGTTTTCAAACAGAGTATGTTAAGAAATTTAAAAAGCAATTAGCAAATATGTCTATAGAATCTATTCCTAAAATTGATGCGTCGATAGGCATTGCCATTTATCCAGATGATGGTGAATGTTTTGAAGAACTAATTCACCAGGCAGATGCAAAGATGTATGATATGAAGAACGAATAGCAGATATTACTAGCTACTTGTCATGATCATTTTATATGGAATTAAAAGCATGAACTAAGTCTTCGTCTATAAAGTAGACTAAACGAGCGCTTCTAAATGAAGTAATGATCGTGTTTGTTATGAAAATGAATGGTGAAATGAGGAGAACTTTTATTAGGTTCTCTTTTTTTCGTGGATTTTAGAACTGCTTTCCAATAAGCAACAATTTGGCAATAACTTTCTAGTAAACTAAAAGAAAAACTAGATGTATCGACAAGGAGAAAACAATGGCAACTAAACAAGCAATTCTACTTATAGAGGATGAAGAATCTATAGCTGATATTCTAACATATGCGCTTCGTAAGGAAGGATTTATTGTACATAGCGCAGCAACTGGAGAAGAAGGGCTTCGATTATTTGAAGGTGTGAATCCTCATTTGGTAATTCTAGATTTAATGCTGCCAGATATGACAGGTTTTGATATTTGTAAGAATCTTACAGAGAGTAGTGCAATCCCTATTCTCATGTTGACTGCGCGTGATGATATTGTCGATAAAGTACTGGGGCTTGAGTTAGGTGCAGATGACTATATGACAAAGCCGTTCGATGTAAGGGAAGTACTTGCGCGTGTGAAAGCACTACTTCGTCGCCAACATCAATCAAGTCCGTTTTCATCTATCCGAATTACTGAAAGTGTCAGAATAGAGCCCCGTTCCCATGCAGTTTTTAAAAATGAGGAAGTAGTTCCTTTGAAGCCGAAAGAATATGAGCTATTGCTGTTATTTGCACAGAACAAAAACCGAGTGTTTACACGTGAAGAAATATTAGATCACGTTTGGGATTATTGGTTTGAAGGAGATATTCGGACGGTCGATGTTCATGTGCAACGTGTACGGAAAAAAATAACCGACAAAAACTCTATACCCATTATTGAAACAGTTTTTGGTGTGGGGTATAAGATGAGAGGGGAATAACTGAATGAAATGGACGATCCGCAAAAAGTTTCTTCTAAGTTATTTCGTCTTGTTTACCTTAGTAGCCATTTTTGTGCAACAAGTCATGAAAGATTCTTTGGCAGAAAATAGTTTAGCAGTAATTGAAAATGATATGAAGAAGCTTCAGTATACAACGCGAGAGTATAGTAAGCAGTTTGCACAAATTCACCCACCAAAGGAAGACCTTTTTGAAGAGTCTGGCGTCGGGATTGCACAAGAGTTGAGTAAGTTACAGACGCAAAGCGTAGCTATATATGATCGTCAAGGACAGTTTGTATATGAGGCGGTACCGATTGATCAGCAATTTTTAGTAGAGAACCAAGTGTATCAAATGGACAGTGAACAAGCGTCAGCGCCCGAACTACAAGCGGCTTTTGCAAATAAAGCATCTTTCACACGACAAGATCTAGAGGGAGGCACATTGATCTATTTTGCATATCCAGTATATATCGATAATGAGTTCCTTGGAGTCCTACGCTTTACAAGTGATTATACGGCAATGATCAAACGCAATAATAGTGTGCTAAGGAGCTTTACATTATTGATTGCTTCCTTATTTATTGGAGTATTTGTCATTTCACTATTCGTTACAACACGAATTATTCAGCCGTTACTGCGATTGACCGAGGCGACGAAACTCGTGGCCACGGGGGATTATCAACAGAAGGTAGAAGTTCATTCAAAGGATGAAATAGAAGTGCTTGCGAATAGTTTTAACGATATGCAGCATAGCATTAAGTTGCATATAGATCGTGTCGAACAAGAAAAAGACAAAGTGCTTATCCTAGAAAAGATGCGTACTTCGTTTTTCAATAATATTACCCATGAACTAAAAACCCCATTAACTACAATCTCTGGTTATGCGCAAATCATAGGTGATCCTACTTTTGATGATCCTGAATTTTTACACAAAGCTACGCAAAAAATCCGTTTAGAAAGTGATCGGATGAATCGCATGGTTATTGATTTAATAGAGCTATCGAAAAGTGAAACATCTATAGTATCAAAGGAATTGAAGCCGATTCATTTACTCCCGCTTATTATATCGGTTGTGGAAGATATGAACATAGAAGCGAAACGGCAACAGATGACAATTGAAATAGAAGGTGTAGACCATGTCATCCTTGGAAATCAGGATGAGTTGCAACAAATTTTCATAAACTTACTTGATAATGCGATTAAATACGGTATAGCTAATACGACTATTCATGTAGTACTTGCTGATTCTGTGGTTACAGTGAGCAATGCCAGCGAGCGAGTGCCAGAAGAAATCAGAGCGCATGTTTTTGACCCGTTTATTTGTACGAAGGGCATTGGAAGTAATGGGCTTGGTCTGACAATTGTTAAACAACTAGTAACGAAGTATAACGGAATGATCTCTTTTGAATATAAGCAAGGCAAAGTGGAAGTTTCTATTAATTTTCTAACTTGGCAACAAGTCGGCAATAACTAATGCAATTTCGGCAATATCGTTTGTGTAAACTATCGCTATACACAAACAAGGAGGAGACCAAGTATGAAGAAAAAGATAAAACAAATCACATTTTTAGCGACAATCAGCTTGCTTGCCGGAGGTTGTTCCATGCCAATTGTCGAAGGTGAAAATGTCGTAATCAATGAAGATGTTAAATCGGAAAGTGCCTTGGCAGATGGTAGTCTTACAGTGAAAAAAGAGAAAGATATCAAAGTGTGGAGAGAGATTTCAAATGAGCCCTATCACCAACCGGTAACTGGAGAAACGATTACCTACAATGAAAATGGTGCATTGTATTTGATGGACTTATTGAAAGGAACGAAAGAGAAAGTAGCAGAGCGAGAAGCGTTCACAGTATCAGAGAATGGAAAATGGGCACTTTCCTTTGAAAATGAAGAAGGAGAACTATATGTCCATAATCTTGAAAACGGAAAAATGAATATACTTGAAAACGCGTCACCAGATGATACACAGTTTGTAGACAATGAAGTGTTTTATCGCTACTTCACCACCCAAACTATAGTGAGAGTCGATCCAGAAAAGGATATAAAGGAAACATGGGATATGAGTTTATTTGAGAATTATTCATTGGCCTATCTGACAAAATATGATGATCAACTCTATATAGCCGGCGAGAATAAAAAAGGTGAACATGGTATATATCAATTGCTCGAAGATGGTGTAGTGAAGATTGTGTTGAATTTACCAGGCACACATAATGATATCAATGACTTTTCCATGCTTGCAGATGGTTCTGTACTATTTCAAGGTACGATGAATGAAAAAGATGGCATATTTTATTGGAACAAACAGCAAGAGCAAGTGACGAAGCTTCTTTCAGGCGGAGAGGATCAAGAAGGGAAATGGATTAATTTCTATAATTTATCGCCAGATCAAACGAAGATCCTTTATGATATGCCGGTTCAAGTAGGGGACGTATATAAATCAGATATTTATATAGCAGAACTTGTAGATGGAAAGTTGACCAACGATACAAGAATTATGGAAAATGCAGAGTTGTACGGAGTAATTTCGTTATCAGGCGGGTGGAGTTTGGACTCTAAAACAGTCTATATCAAAACGATGGAGTCAATAGAATGGAATGATTCGGTAGAAATACCCGAGGAATGTGTAGGCAGTATTGAAGTATTTAAAGTAGAAGCGTAACGAAGGATGTAGTGTATACTAACGGTAAGACAAAGCAAAGGAGTGCGAATACATGCCAGAGTTTTTATCGGAGTATTTCACAAGTCTAGCCGAAAGTATAGCATCTACTTTACAAAGACCAGATGCTTATCTGAATAAGATTTCACTTACAGCTATAATCGCTTTGATAGGTTTATCTTTACATATTCTAATCAAAAAAATGATTACACACAATGTCAGTGATTTTAAAAAACGGTATAGACTTCATAAAGTCTTTAAACAAATGATCGCTACACTGACGATCATTAGCGTACTATTTATTTGGGTTCAGGCAATCAATGCCCTTATATTACTAGCATTACTATTTGGGGTTTTCATCGTATTCATGGTTAGAGGATTAACTGCGAATATTATTGCTTACTTTGTCATTAAGTATCATCAGTACTTTGCGGTTGGGAATCGCATAGAGATAAATAATATGATTGGTGACGTAATTGAGATTAATCCGATACATGTCAAGCTTCTAGAAGTGCGAAATACGTTATCTTCTGATGCCAACACTGGACGCGTTATTAAGTTGCCAAATAGCATCATTTTCAATGAGTCTATTAAAATGAGTGGCGTGAAAAATGACTTCGTTTGGCATGAAATTAAGAATATTTTTTCGTTTGATAGTGATTGGCAAGAAGCTGAGAGAATTATGAAAGATGCCGGAACTGCTTATTTTGAAGAATGCATAGTACCTACTTTTCTTGGGGGAGATGGTGGTTTTCTAGATAAAAAAGAAAAGTTGCGACCAGTGTTTTCTGTAGATACGAATGATATGGGGATTGTATTGATACTACGTTACGTAGTGGACTATAAAAACGGGACGAGCGCAAAAACGTATTTGCAAAGAAGAATGTTAGCAGAATTTAGGAAGAATCCTCAAATTAAGTTTGCAACTGTGGATATTCGAATTTTGCCGGAATGAGAAATAGCAGACTTGTTGCTGTGTATAGCAACAA
The DNA here is from genome assembly GCF_003351785.1 of Sporosarcina sp. PTS2304. Taxonomy (GTDB): domain Bacteria; phylum Bacillota; class Bacilli; order Bacillales_A; family Planococcaceae; genus Sporosarcina. Next base: position 2,291,810 of record NZ_CP031230.1, on the reverse strand, counting down.
GTCTGCTATTTTATTGATTAATAGTATCCGGGCCCACGATAATTCTTATCGACTAAAGGTTTACCATCGGGGTCTACCATAACAGTCATGGCTAGACCATAGCCAGCAGCATAGGACATATACAGCACACCGGTCTGATTATCACGAATCACTTGGAATTGTGTCATTTTCCCTTGTTTTTCAATCACTTCGAAACGTTTTTCATCCATACCATCAGCTCCTTTTCATTTAGTATAAATGAAAAAACGTAATATGTTAGAAAAAACCTTAAAATATATTGACACTAAAATTCCCATAAGATAAGATAAGATTAGCGTTAACGATAAAATTCACCTGGTTTACTCAAAGGGGCTTGTATAAAATGATTCAATCCAGATCCAAACTTCGTATGATGATCGTTTCGGCATTATTTGCAGCAATTATTGGTGTAATGGCACAACTTACGATTCCACTACCACTTGTTCCGATTACAGGACAAACATTAGCTGTTGGTTTAGCTGCTACGATTTTAGGTTCACGTTATGGAACGATTACTGTAGTCGTTTATTTAGCAATGGGAGCAGTTGGAATGCCTGTATTTTCTAGCATGTCTTCAGGATTAGGAGTTATTTTTGGCCCGACTGGCGGTTTTCTGATTGGCTTCATACCGACAGCATTTCTAACGGGTTATTATATGGAGCGTACAAGTTTTACATTTCCACATGCCATGGTAGCAAATATTATTGGCATGTTCGTCGCCTTGACGTTCGGTACTGTATGGCTGAAGTTTATTGCTGAGCTTTCTTGGACAGCAGCGTTTATGGCAGGATTCGTGCCGTTTTTAATCGGTGGTGTAATTAAAGCGTTTCTCGCAGCGTATGCTGGTATTTTGGTAAGAAGTCGATTGTTAGCTAATCGATTGTTGGTAGCGCAGTAATAATAAAATTTCGATAAAACTCAGGACTGTCCGAAAAATCAGTAGTATATGATTTTCTGTGATGGTCTTTTTTGAAAAAAGTTATATGCCATTTTGTATAGAGTGAGTAGATGTATTCACTACTGAATTACAGTTTCCAGATGGGTAGGATGAAACGAAAATATATCTTTTCCTGTTCTTGGTAGTAAGAAAAATCGCCAATTCCATGCAAGAGGATTGGCGTTTTGTCATTTAACTGATCAAAGTTCCATATCTTTGACAATCTCAATGAATAAAATATCTTTTTCATCTTTATAGTCGTCAATATAGAAAGGCTGTATGTTGATATTATCGTGATATTTAAGAAAATATGCTTTTTCCTTCGTATCCATGATAGCTGTATAAAGAGTCTCGTCGTTATGACCTTCTATTGGATCGATGACGGCACCAGTTGGGATATCCACTTGCGATAAAATACGAAAACCTTGTAAAATGGCGTCTGTTCGCTTGAGATCTTTTGGTGTATTAGATACGAATGAAGCAGACCTTACAAAGCGAGAGGGGGAGTAAAGTCACCTGGAAGTCCGACCATGCCGCTTCCTTCGCCAAATTTCGTAACAGTGACGCCATTATAGGCTGTATTTTCTATATTAGCAGGCTGTAGATGCAAATAGTTTTTTAGATTAGTCACATGCCAAGGAAATTCGGGTGCGTTTGTCAACACGCCATATGGATTATCGTGAACAATTAGTTGTCCGTCTTTTGGTTCTAATACAATGCCGTTGCCTTCGTTATCCATGAAAAAAAGTGTGCGCTCGTAGAAAGTTCTTCTTCTGATTCACCGTGTTCCAGTATCAGAAGTTTTTGTGATTCTTCACGTACTTCTTCGACATTTTTACACCTGCTAAGCAAATAGTCAAATGCACCTGACATGATGAGGTTGATCTTACCTGCTACTGTCTCCTTTGAATAGGAGGCGTAACCAGGCAGTAAGTTATTAGATCCCATTAAGCCCATTTCGTTAATCCCGTCTGCTAAAGAAGCTTGGTGAAAAAATCCTGTCCCAATTACCGCATAGCGAGAAGAGTAGGTTGTTTCATTTGCTTTAATAAATCCTTCGTGGTGAGCAGGAATATAAACGATGTGATTGTCGAGTCTAACGCCTATTTCTAACGTTCTTCCGAAAACATGGCCTTCTAAATAGCTAAAGCCGATTGTCGTACACATATGACCACTTCCTTTTCCTCTTCATTTGATTTTTATTATACGTACAACCTATTCGGCATTCTATTAAAACACTTTTTAGCCGGTATAAATACAGCGATGGAGGTAATCCTGTGGAGTAGTACTACATGTAACAAGGAGTGAACTTCATGAAAAAAGCAGTATTTTTGGATCGTGACGGTGTGATTAATGAAGTATTGACAGAGAGGGTAAAGTTCGTCAATAAGCCAGATCAGTTATATTTATTGCCCGGTGTTGTAGAAGCGATTAAAGAATTGAATGCAGTATTCGATTATATATTTGTAGTCACCAATCAGGGAGGTGTAGGGCTCGGTTATATGAAGGAATCACAATTAATTACCATCCATGACTATATGAAGACGATGCTTCGTCAACAAGGCGCGATAATCGATGCGGTTGCTTATTGTCCTCATAAGCCGAAATCGGGGTGTGCCTGCCGGAAACCGAACAGTAAACTGATCGAGGATTTAGCGGAAGATTATCATGTTGATCTTAGTTCATCGTATATGGTCGGAGATACGGATACGGATACGGATACGGATATCATTGCCGGGAAAAAAGCGGGTACGAAAACGGTCTTCATTGGTATGGAAGATCCACTGGCAGATGCCAGCTTTCCAAATCTACTTCAAGCATCAAAGTGGATGATTCAAGATCAGAACGGATTGAGTAAAACCCGCTGAAAGTTTATACATCTATAATGTGGCCTGCCTGTTGATTAACCGCTTTATGTATAATTCATTCATTGATTTACTTAAAAGTGAGTATGACTACGATATTTGGATGAAATAATGTAAAAATATAGTCAACAATCAATTCTGTGATGAAAGATTAAGCAAAAAATGAGGCTGGGACATAATCTGCTATGAGCGCGAACACGATTACTTTTTAGAATTTCAAAGTGTGTTGGAGCGCAGAGGAACGGATTTTATTTAGATATACCCCAGCCTCATTTTCTTTGTATGTTCATTCGACTCTATGTGGAAGTTTTACTCTACAATAAAGATTTTACGAATGTCTTGCTTTAATGTCTTGCCACTTGCTGAGACTACACCAGAAATGGTGATGTAGTACAATTCACCTTTTTGATAGTCTGCGTTCGGTATGATGATTAGTGATTTTCCGTCAGGAGATAGTTTCACTTTCATATCGACCGTTTCTCCAGCTGCGTTTTGTACTTGTACTTTTTTGAGGTTTTCCGCGTCATCTAACAATGCGCCTGAAAACGTAATATTCCACTCCTTATTCGGTTTTGTATTGCTCGCCGTATCGAAATAATCATAAGGTTTATCATTATCCAAAACAACTACTTTTGTCTTGCTGCCTTCTGGAAGCTTGAGCCCTTCAGGCAGTGCTTGTCCTTTGCTACCGATTTGCACAATCAAGAACCCACCGACTACTTCACTACTTTCGATCGGAGCAGGTGAAAGAACACCAGTAGTTTCGTCTTTTATTTGAATCTCTATTTTATTATCTTTAATAACAGTTTCTACATTGTTCGGTGCTTCTACTGCTGGCGGTGTTTCAGGTTTCGGGTCTGGCTTAGGTTGTGGCTCTGGTTTCGGGTCTGGCTTAGGATCCGGCTTTGTTGGTGGTGGATTAGTTAAATCTGCACCTAGATTTTTCGTATATCTCCAACGAAGCACATCACCATCTTGTAGAGCGTAAAGACCTGCACTGAATTCTGGAAATACACCATTTACGGAATACATCCATCCACTAGATTGACCGTGATCGAATTCCCCTAAGTCATCGATTGCTTGTACATATAAGCTACTTCCGGAGCCGATATAGCTAATAGAAATCCCTTTCGTATCCAATAGTCGCTTCAATACAGTGAAGGCTGTATCGCCCTTTTCGATTGTAGTGGCTGTACTGGAAATTATATTGCCTTCACCAATTGTTTGCTTCTCAACAGAAAGCGTAACGGTTTTTTTAGCTTCCGGTTTTGTGGGAGGAGCAGGGTTTACTACCGTAATGATTGCTGTAGCGGTGTGATTTCCGCTGTTTGTCTCTACGGTAATAGTGGCAGTTCCAGCAGTGATTCCTTTCACTACACCGTCACTAGTTACAGTAGCTATACTTTCATTATCACTAATCCATGTGACAGATTGATCGTTTGCTTCTACTGGAAGAACTGTTGCTTTTAGTTGCATACTTTTCCCGGTATTTAGTTGACTAGTAGAAGGAGATATAGAAATACTAGTAACTTCTGGCGCGCCAGTATGTGCGAATACAACATCATTCATGTCATAAAGACTGTTGGCGCCTGCATAGAAACGCTCTAGTGCAGCTAGTGCATAGAGTGCTTGGTCTGTAGCAATGACATTACCTTGTCCGCCAATTGAATGAGAGAATGAACCGTCTTTCTTTGCGTAGGTCATTTGTCCGTCCAATACGCTGGAACCGCTTTTTATGAAGCGCGGATCAGTGTGGGGATCGATAGCTAACTCCGCTAATGCAACTAGAACCTGACTCGTAGATTCGGACGTTCCATACGAGCCGTCTATACCTTGCATAATAGATAGTTTTTCAAGTGCTCGATTTATAGCTTCTTTCACTTTAGGCTTGTCTTGATGTTTAGCAAGAGCTTGGATGGCCATAGCGGTCATATCAGTGCTTGAAGTTTTATTGTCGCTTAAGCCGAAGCCGCCGTCAGTTGTCTGATATTCATCAAGTAGTCTAGTGATCATTTCATCTGTAGAGATAGTCGCATCACTCGGCTGTTTGAAATCTTTATGAGCGTCTACTGCTAATAAGGCGAAAATCAATTCGTTCGATCCTTGACGGTGACCGAGTATCCCGTTTGGTGTCATGTTAGGGAAGTTCTTTTCTTTATTCCAACTATAATCAAGTAAGTCCACACCGTTTACGTTACGCGGATCTTTTCCTATCGCTGTAAGTGCGAGTGCCAACCGTTGTACTTCTGTTACTTTATCATCGTATCGCTTGCTAGGTAGCGCTGCCTCTGCTCGTACTTTGTTATACACAGCAGCATAATACGTTTCGTAAAAGTCAGCTGGTGCTTCATAACCTGCACGTGCAAAGCCGAGAATTGTCCATTCATCACCAAATGTCGGTGCTCCTATTTGATTTACTTGATAATCTATCGTTTTCTTAAGTATTTCACTAACCAGTTCATTTGCGGGTTGTTCTATTACGTCCTCTCCGGCCACTACTCTGATATTTAAAGTAATAGCTTGTGCACCGTTCGCATTGTCTACAGGTGTACCAGTGAGAGTAACGTCTCCTTCTTTGACACCGCGAAGGAGCCACTGATCATTTGATACAACACCTTCTTTGGTAGAGGCGCCATCATCGCCTACCATAATCACGGGATAGTTACGGTAAGGTAACACTTCTCCAGTACCTGTTTGTTTCCATGTCATCATACTCTCTGTAACATGATATCCGTCAACAGACTTTGGACCTGTAAAGATAAGTCCAGCGTCAATGACTTCCCCTTTTGTGACGGTCAGCGTATCGTTTTCCACTGCTAACCTTTCTAAAGGATTGAAATATTTAATCGTGACTTCAGAAGTTCCACTTGGCTTCGGGTCTGCTTGCGGATCATTACTTGTCACGGTTAGTTGAACAGTACCTTCCTTTATTGGAAGCAGGCTGTTTAGCATCGATCCTTTGTAGACAAGAATATCAGGCTTATCAGTTGCCACCGTATAGTTTTTAGCATACGTGGCATTTTTCGGGTTAACATTTGCTATTAAAAACTCACTGCCGATAATGAGTCCGCCGTCTGCAGAATTTCGTAAAGGGCTGAAGCTAGCTATACCTGGTGTATCGTTTTGTCCGATTGAATTTGGACTGCGACCGTGAATATAGTACGTCCCTTTAAATGAAGGCTCAATAGTTTGTATGGCTGTGTAACCGGCTACTATAGTTACTTTTTCACTTTTATTTTCTAAAGAAGCTGTAATAGTAGCTGCCCCTACTTTGACAGGTTCGACATATCCATCACTATATACTCTAATTACTGAACGGTCATCACTCGTCCATGTAAATAGGCTGGGCAGTACATGTAGAGGGTTTCCATCGTTTACAGTGACTACAGGACGTATTGCAAAGCTTTCACTCCCTGGTGTGTGTTGAGTTTTTCCACTTTGGTTTTCTCCGTCTATTTGGAGTGTAATATCAAATGTATCAGGAACTTCAGCAGTTAATGTAAACGACTGAATCGATTTATTTGTTGAGTGATCAATAGCTGTTACAGTGACAGTCCCTGGTGCTCTAACAAATACTTCTCCACTCGAACGGCTAACAATCACCGGAGAATTCGCTTCTTTAGAAGTCGTTTCCCATTGAATCGTTTTGTTATAATCGGGAATAGCTAGTTGTGCTACAAATCCATCATCTTGACCAAAAATACTAGTCGTTAATACATCACCACTCTTTTTTATCGTTTGACTAGGTAAATCAACTAAACTAGTCATCACTACGGGAAGGAACGATTCGACTGGTGCTGCTTCTATTCCGAAATATGGAAGACCATCTTCATTGCGATTCCACTGTAAGTGATTTCTTCCTTTATTTTCATTGAGTGAACGCGCGAAAGACTCTTCTTGCATTTCCTCTATACTTTTTTGAATAGCTACTACTTCATCAGTTCCGGTTCCGATAGCATCTATATTTTGCGCATGATAGCTATTTGAAAAAAAGGTTGAACTTCCGCTACTACCAAGCAATGCACCAGCACTTTTGGTACTAGTAACCGTTCCAGTAACGTACATATTGATAATATTTCCTGTCGCTTGCTGTGGTGAAATTCCAGCAACTCCACCGGCAACTTGGTCTCCGTTATCGACATCCGCCCATGAGTAACTATTTCTCACAGTACCACTTAAAATTTCAGCGAATGCACCGCCACCCGTCACTTTTCCTGTAAGTCCTAAATTGCGAACTTCTGCATCTTTTGCGATAGTATGAAATAAAGGTTTTGCATCTGTAGCGAAAGAGATCGTATGTCCATTACCGTCTAATTTCCCTGTAAGAGTGTTAATGTTTCCTTCATAATCTGTAATGTCTGAAGTGAGAATATACTGTTTATCACCTTCTATAGAAGATAGTTCTTCTGCAGTAGTAATATTGATCCACGGCCGTTTCACGAGATTTTTAATGGCGTTAGCTAGCTCATTGTAAGCTTCAAGAACTGCGATATCAGTTATATTTTGATTGGTAGAAGACTCTACTTTCTTTTTCACCGAAATAGCTAAAGTGCGTTTTTTATATACTTCATCGTAGCTTTCTTTAGTATAATCTTGATAATTAGTCATGATTTCATCTGTTTTATTTATCTCAAGTTTCAATAACTCGTAGTTTTTCGCTGTAATAAGTTCATCGACAGCTTTGTTAAATTGAATGACTAGTTGATCAATTTTATATTGTGGGACTTCGGAGCTTTCTAGGCTTTTTTTAACGTTAGTCAATATATCCTGAAGTCGATTCCAAGAGAAAGACGTGTAGTCGCTTGCCACATAATTTTTCTCTTTTTCTATTATTAAGTGAAGCGCTGATTTATCAACTTTTGCATTCCCATCAGACACGGTTCCTATTGGTTTTAGAACTTCGTCTTGAATTATCCATTTTTTTAAACCGGCTATAACAGCGACCGTATTGTTGAGCAGACGCTCTTGTTCATCGTAAGTATGGGAAGTTACTAAATTTGAATCTGTCGAATTTTTTACCGCTAATGCGACTTTTTCAGCTTTAGTATCTGTCCAATAGGAGTTATCAAATGTTGCCAAATTCTTACCGTGAGTTGCGATACCGAAAGTCGAACCGTACATGCCAGGCGTTAGTTTGCCTGTTACTAATACATTATGAGCACTGCTATCATACATAATCCCGACAAGTCCAGCTACATCTCCTAAAAATGAAGTGACCGTAACGGAAGCGCCAGACCAACTATTCTGTATAAGTCCTCCAGTCATCTTAATAGCTAGTGCACCTGTTGCAGTGTCAGAAGTTACATTGCCATCCAACAACAAATTCCGCACCGAACCATGTAACGTATTAAATAACGGTGTACCGTCTAAAGTTATCGTATAACCGTCTCCGTCAAGTGTCCCTTTAAAATCAATAGCTTGCCAATTGGTAACGGTGATATTATTTGTTAATTTATACGTACCGTCGCCAGTCATATTTGCTAAAGCATCTTGATTTGCAACCTCGATGATATCAGTTGACTCGGCCATCTCACTTTCCGCAAATGCTACGGAAGGGAATACTGAAGTTGGCAACATACTGAGTACCAACATCATAATTAACAATACGTTCAACATCTTTTTGTTCCTCAATGAATTCTCTCCTCACCTATAAATCTTTTGAGCGCGATGTATTACACACACTGCATATATAGTACCAATCAAAAAGCCCTCAACCTTCCAAAATAGAAAGTTGAGGGCTATGTATATTCAATGATAGAAACCGATTGAAAAGTACACAATTCAACCTTTTCCTAGAAGGTTTCGTGCAAAATAGTGTGGCAAGTCTCCTGACTTATGGGCGTATAACGTATCTTCTGCCTTCCCAGTTACTAAACCAGTGGCGATGTAGAAAATACTTCCCAAATACAGTGGCCGGACCGTTCAGGATTTTCACCTGATTCCTTATTAATCTTTTACATATAAGTAAAAGAACCACACTATGAGTTATTAAATTGGTCATGATATATTACTATTATATATTTAGAAAATATTAATACAATACCATATCGTCTAGTAAGCTACATAATTCTTTATTTTCCGCCAAAATGATATACTAGAAAGTACACATTTCATAATAAAAGAGTAAAAAATATAAAACACTAAAAAGTTTTACAGATAAGGAGTTTTTTCATGACTAAACATATAGCATTTATAGATGTGGAAACGACAGGAATGCGTGCGGACACTAGTGAAGTCATTGAATTAGGAGTTATGCTTGGCGAGTTTGATCAGAATCGGATCGTTAGAGTAGCGGAAGAATACTGTGAATTTCAGGAACCGTTTTATTCGATTCCTTCAATAATTACAAGAATTACAGGAATTAACGATCAGATGGTAAGAGGGAAGACACTCGATATGGACAAGATTTTATCTATTTTAGACAGGGCCGATGGTATTGTTGCACACAATGCTACCTTTGACAGAGGGTTTGTTAGCAGATTATTGCCCGATACATTGGATATGGATTGGTATTGTTCTGTCCGACAGATCAAATGGAAAAACTATGGCTTTGAAAATGGCAAGCTGCAGCAATTGTTGAGAGCGCACCGAATTGACGTCCAGCAAGCCCATAGAGCATTAGATGACGCAAAGAACTTAGCGGTATTACTGAATAATTCCCATCCGCAATTGGGGATGGAAGAAACATATATTTCTTACTTGCTGAATAAGAATCCGTTGAAAAAACCGATGCAATCGAGATTTTGATAAAAAATGCTGTCCCCAAAAAGCGGGACAGCGTTTTTTTATAGTCTAAATTTATGCACCATATCATTCAATTCCTCAGCCAATCGTGCCAAGTCACTTGAATTGCTAGCAACCTCTTCCATTGCACTACTAGCTTCTTCTGCTGAAGCAGCTGTTTGTTCCACACCGGCTGCCGACTGTTGAGTAATAGCAGCGATTTCTTGGATTGATCCGCTCATCTCTTGACTGTTTTCGGAGAGGACTCTCAAATCATCGGCAATCTCGCGAATTCTATCAGCCATGTCTGTGACAGCCTGGCTGATTTTTTGGAATGTTTCGCCTGTCTGTTCGATTTGATTCGTTCCTTCTTCGACTTCTTTATAGCCTTCACGCAAAGAATTTGTAACATGGCTGGATTCCGTCTGAATTTGTTTGACGATTTCAGTAATATTCGTAACAGAAGCAGCCGATTGCTCTGCCAGCGTCCGGACTTCATCCGCTACGACAGCAAAGCCTTTTCCATGCTCACCTGCTCGCGCCGCTTCGATTGCCGCATTCAATGCTAAAAGGTTCGTCTGTCCGGCAATTCCTTGGATGACAGATACGAGTTCGGAAATTTGTTGCGTATGCTTGTCGAGTCCTTCGACTTTTCCGACCGCCTCATGAACGATTTGGTCAATGATTGTCATTTGTTTCGAAGAAGAGGTCATCATTTTTCTTCCATCGTTCGTCATATCTAGCACTTCATTGGAAGAGCGGTGAATAAAATTACCGTTTTCGTTTGCATGCATGACTTTTGTTGTGAATGTTTCCATAGCAGAAGATAGTTCACTTGCATTGTTTGCTTGCGACTCAGTTCCATGCGCGATATCTTCCATTGTTGTCGCAATCTGTGAAGTACCCGCTTTCACTTCATTTGCTGATTGTGTCAACTCTTCGCTTTGACTGGAGACTGTTTCCGCTACTTTATTAATCTCGTCCAACAGATCATGCATATTGCGGCTCATAATATTTGTGTCTGTAATTAGTTCTCCGATTTCGTCTTTCAGTTTCGTTTCTATCGATGGGCTGCTGAGGTCTCCGCTTGCAATGAGCTTCACTCGGTGGCTGACGATATGGAGCGGCTTTGCGATGGCGGATGCAGCAAACCACGCAACAGCCAAACTTAGTAAAATGATAACGACGATGATGCTCATAACTGTAAACAGTATAGTATGCCCTTCCGCGAGCATGCTTCTTTCAATAGTAAATAAATGATCTTCTCGAGCAGACGCAATTTGTTCATAGTCTTCCATCAATTGTCTTGCTTCAGCAGTGGAAGCTAGCAAGTTGTTGCGTGCTTGTTGCTCGTTTCCTGCGTTATATTCATCAAACACATTAGACGTGACAGCTTCACGCCATTGAACAGTTCTGTCCATCAGTGCCAATGTCTCAGGTGTCGTACCAAGCTGCTTAATGGTCGCTTGATACTCTTCGCTTTTGTCTGTATATTGATCGAATAATTCCTTATATAGAGGATCTCCGGTCAAGATAAATCCTCTTAATGCCGCAATTCGATTAGCCATGTCAAATGACAAACGCTCATCTGCCACTAAGAGAGGCAATTCGTGCTCCAAAATATTTACGATGCCTTGATTATTATCATTCAATGTCTTAAAGACTAGTAACGCCATTAGGATCATTAAAAAAACTACGACCGAGAAGCTAGCTAATAATTTTCCACGAATACTTTTAAAGTTCCCTAGCATGTAGACAACTCCTATTCTATTAAGTTTATATCTCACAATAGATTATACCTTCTTGCTAGTTTGTTATCTAGTAGATTCGAGAGTAGACTACGTATATTGTAGTAAAATGTATGTAAGTAATCATTTTCCCGACAAATTAATTGTTTCTTTGATAAATTATATGTGATACATTAGTATTGATTATGTGGAATAAATAAGTAAAAATAACTAATATAGGTGGTGTACATTATGTTCATTGCGCATATTCGTCAAGCGGATTATGTAGAACAAACTGTTCAAGAACATCTAGAAGAAGTTGCGAAACTTGCTCGTTCATATGGAGAAGTTGTGGGATTAGGTGCGCATGCTGAACTATCAGGTTTTTTACATGATATGGGGAAGTTTACTGGACACTTTACTACATATTTAAAAAATGCGGTACTTGAAAATAAAGTGGCAGGAGAAAAAATAGATCATTCTACAGCTGGGGCAAAGTATTTGTATGAACAGTACGGGGAAAAAGATCCTTTGCAAGATTATGTAGTAGAGACAATAGGAATGGCTGTCTTATCTCATCATTCAGGTATGCAGAATTTTGTTCAACCTGATTTGAAACCTTCTGATTATGTAAGACGCGTAACGAATAAAGAACTACCGTATTTCGATGAAGTTGTAGCGAATTTTGAAAGTATTCCAGGAAACGTGGAAAGAGTGGAAAGACTTGTTCAGGAAGCAAAAGAAGAGATGCAAAAATTCATTCAAAAAGTAAAATTACTTGGTAAGAATCCAAATGTTTATTTAACGCTAATGCAAAAATTAGTATTTAGTTGTTTGATAGATGCTGATCGAACGAATACAAGATGTTTTGAAGAAAAAAGTATTGAACCTATAAAGAGTAACCGGGAAGTATTTGAAAAAGGTTATAAACATTTGATGGAGACTGTAACAGAGTGGCAAAAAAATAGAGAGGGTATCAATGGACTGCGCAACGATATGTCTGAAAATTGCGATAAGGTTGCTAATTTACCATCTGCCATTTACACGCTCACTGTTCCGACGGGCGGTGGGAAAACGTATGCAAGTCTGCGTTACGCGTTAAAGCATGCGGTGAAGTATAACAAATCTCGAATTATCTACGTTGTTCCTTATACGACGATTCTTGAGCAAAATGCAAAAGAAGTTAGAGCTATTATAAAGCAACCGCAAGCTGTGCTCGAGCATCATGCCAATGTTATAGATGATACCGCATTAGACAATGAATCGGACTATTATGATAGTTCATATCACAAAAGCATGCAACTTGGTCGAGACAATTGGGATTATCCCATTATCTTCACTACGATGGTTCAATATTTAGATGCTTTTTATCAAAAAGGAACGAGGAAAAGCCGTCGTCTACATAATTTGACGAATGCTATTATTATTTTTGACGAAGTGCAATCAGTTCCTTATCAACATAAAGAATTATTTCATGCGTCCGTAAATTTTCTACAGACGGTTGGCAATAGTAGTATTGTACTTTGTACTGCGACCCAACCCGCCAATCATGCGGCAATTAAACAAATTGATGTTCCGCTTCTTTTGGCGGAGGAACCAGAAATGATTCCGCATCTTGATAATGTGGTAGATGCGTTTAAACGTGTAAATATTTCTTCAAAAGTAGATAAGGAAGGCTGGAATGCGGCTGAAATTGCCAGCTTTACTGAAACGCTTTTGGAGGATCGAGATTCCGTTTTAATCATTTTGAATACGAAGTCTGCAGCAAAGAAATTGTATCAGGAATTAGACATACTTGGAAGTGCACATGTCGCTCATTTAAGTACATCAATGTGTCCTATGCACCGTAAAGAAGTACTAGAAGAAGTTAAAAGCAAGTTAGGTAAAGAGAAAGTGGTTTGTGTGAGTACGCAATTGATTGAGGCGGGTGTCGACATAAGTTTCGAATCAGTGATCCGATCTCTAGCAGGACTAGATTCAATTGCACAAGCAGCAGGTAGATGTAATCGACATGCGGAAAGAGAACTTGGGGATGTTTATGTTATTCGTGCCAAAGACGAGAATTTAGCAAAACTTCCTGAAATACGAATTGGTGCGGAAGTGACGGATAATTATATTTTATCCAATCCTGAATTGCTTGATCGCTTACTTCATCCAGCAACGATTGAAACCTATTTCACATACTTTTTGGAACAAGCTAAACGTGAAATTTTAATCACGCCAGCGGGATCGGATTATGATTTACTTACTTTATTAAAAGGAACACTTGCATCACAACGACCGAAAAAAACTAGGTCATCCGGGATGCTGAAAACGATTGAAAAGCACTTTGAAGCGATTCATTCGCCTACGACTGCGGTTTTGGTGCCGTATGGTGATGCTGGGAAAGAGTTGATTGCTAGTTTAAATGAACAAATTCGTGATTTTAAAGTGTTTAATGAGTTAATTAAAAAAGCACAGCAATACAGTGTCAATCTTTACTCCCATGAATTAAAAAAATTAAGTAATGAAGGGTTAATTGAATCCTTATACGAAGGCTCTATGTTTTGTTTGAACGAGAAAGCTTACGATACAAAATATGGAGTAACGTTAGAAGGAGTAGCCACATTGGGTACCTATCAATATTAAGGAGGTGAATGACATGAGAAACCAAATCGAATTTGTAGTACACGCGAAATATGGACTTTTTACCGATCCAGTCACTCGTATTGGTGGAGAAAAGTTTACTTATCAAGTCCCGACTTATCAAGCGTTAAAGGGCATTACAGAGTCAATTTATTGGAAACCTACGATTACGTGGTATATCGACGAAGTACGAGTGATGAACCCAATCCAGACCGAAGTAAAAGCGGTTCGACCGATTAAGTATCAGAGTGATGCGAATGATTTAATGTATTACACCTACTTGCGTAATCCGATGTATCAAGTACGTGCTCATTTCGAGTTTAACGAAAATAGACCAGATTTAGCGTACGATCGTAACGAACATAAACATCATAATATTGCCAAGCGTTCTGTTGAGCGAGGAGGTAGGCGAGATATTTATTTGGGCACAAGAGAATGTCAAGGATACGTCGAAGCATGTACGTTCGGTGAGGGTGTAGGTTTTTATGACAAATACGGAGAAATCAGTTTTGGGCAAATGTTCCACGGATTTACTTATCCAGATGAAGGTGATGGTAAATCGTTTCAAGCGCGCTTAAGTGTTCCAGTAATGAAAGATGGCATTATAAAGTTCCAACGTCCAGAAGACTGTGAAGTTATTCGTACGATCCACGAGGAGCCGATGAAATCATTTGAGAAAAGCGTGAACTTTACTTCGGTAGAAGAAGAATACGAAATAATCTTTGAGGAGGTGGACAGATGAGTTGGATGAAAAAGCTAGCTGAAGTGTATGATCACAATGATTGTCTAGTAGGGGAGTTTGAGGAGCGGAGGAAGCAGAGAATCACGCTATTGCCAGTGTCGCATGTTATGCAAAGCGCTCAAATAGAGGTGCTGTTGACAGCAGATGGTGAATTTCATAGTGCGAAGGTGATTGATAAGGAAAATGCTCGCACGATAGTTCCGGCTACACCTAATTCTGCAAATCGGGCGAACACAAGCGCGCCTCATTTTATACATGATAAATTAGCCTATGTTGCTGGTGATTACGTTCAGTATGGAGGAAATCCGAAATATGCCGAACACTATGAGAATTATAAAAAGCAAATGAAAGAATGGTCTGAGTCCGAAGGGGTATCTAGTAAGATTCATACTGTATATCAATATATATCTAAAGGCCATGTCATTAAAGATCTAGTGGATGCAAAGATCCTGCATCTTGATAGTAATGGGAAGATATTGGATAAATGGCCTGCAAATGTCGAAGGAGATAAGCCAGAGATTTATAAGGTGGCACCATCAGAAGCCTCGGCAGCATTTATCCGGTTCGATGTCCTGCATGAAAAAGCTAGTGACTCGGTAATTTGGGAAGATAAAGACCTGTTTTATCACTTTATCGATTTCTTAAACAAAACAAATGAGATGGAAAATGGTCTATGTTACGTCACAGGTAAGCGAACGAACTTAACAACACAGCACGGTTCAAGAATCCGCAATGCGGGCGATATGTCCAAATTGATCTCTGGAAATGATAAGGATGGTTTTACCTATCGTGGTCGCTTTGCCAAACCGACCGAAGCGGTGCAAATCAGTTACGAAACATCTCAAAAAGCGCATCACGCATTAAGATGGCTGATCCAGCGGCAAAGTACATATGTGGACTCACGCTATTTTATAACGTTTGGGAAAGAGCAAACGGATATCCCAAGTCAATTCGATGGAACTAAAGAACTTTGTGGTGAAGGCTTTGAAGATATTTTCTCCAATGATATCGAAGAACAAGGTAGAAACCTTGCGGACACAGAAGAATTAGTGGCGGCAGAATTGAACAAAGCAATTCAGGGGATGCGTCACACGCTAAGCGAAGAACATCTTGAAAACGT
Source organism: Sporosarcina sp. PTS2304 (assembly GCF_003351785.1). Classification (GTDB taxonomy): domain Bacteria; phylum Bacillota; class Bacilli; order Bacillales_A; family Planococcaceae; genus Sporosarcina. The sequence goes on along the minus strand of NZ_CP031230.1, from coordinate 2,276,053 downwards.
GATTGTCATGGCACTTGATGCAGCTACTAAAGGACGTCTAGCCATTGTCTACTACCAAGAGCTACGTGTGGATTTATTTTTTGACGCCATCCAACGCTGGCATAATACATGCAAATGGCTACAAACCTATAAAGATCCAACTACAAACAAGATAAAAACATTCATCGGCACACCATCTACTTATCGATTGGCAGAAGCGGTCTATGGAAGCAAAGCGGACAGTAGGATTAAAAAAGATTTTTACACACGCATGCTGCCTTGCATCGTGGAGGGGAAGCCATTACCGAAAGACATTGTGTCGCTGATTTTTAATCGAGTAAAAAATCCATTTAGCTTTACAAACACAATGGAGTCATGGGAGACAACTTTGCAGATTGCCTGTGCGCTCATTACTAAACAATACGAAAGTGAGGGATACATTGTGGCTATTCAAGAAGAAAATAATTCGCGTGACTATTTATTTGGACGCCTGTTAGGGATTGCTGAAGTGATGGAAAGAAGTGTCTTAAAAGAACGTGGTGAAAATAGAGCGACAAATGCCACGCGTTATTTCAACGCGTATTCGCAACATCCGGCTCGTACATGGATGGTCATTCGAAAGCAATTATCACCATATTTCCAACGGCCCGGAGGTAATGCAGGTTTTTATGCGATGCTTATGCAAAAAATTGAAGATCGATTGACAGTGGAGCAAATGACAGATGCACCATTAGGTCCAGTGTTTTTACTCGGATATAGCAGTCAAATTCAAGAGATGTATACGAAAAAGGGGGAAAAAGAACATGTCAGCATTACAGAATAAAATAGACTTTGCAGTAGTATTTACAGTAGATAAAGCGAATCCAAACGGTGATCCACTTAACGGGAATCGTCCGCGACAAGATTTTTTAGGGTATGGGGAAGTGTCCGATGTAGCGATCAAACGTAAGTTGAGAAATCGACTTCAAGATGAAGGACAACGAATTTTGGTGCAATCCGATGAAAGGCGATCAGATGAGTATCGAAGTATAAAAGATCGTGTGGAATCAGTGGAGGAATTAAAAAAACTTTTGGGGAAGTCAAAAGCAACAGGGGCAGATGAAAAAACTGCTGAAATGCTGGCAACGGAAAATTGGTATGACGTGCGTGCGTTTGGGCAAGTGTTTGCATTTAAAGGCGCAAAAATGTCTATCGGTATTCGCGGACCTGTATCTATACACACAGCGACGAGTATTGAACCCGTCGACGTAACGAGTATGCAAATTACGAAAAGTGTAAACTCGACGACTAACGAAAAAGATCCGGGTCAAAAGACATCTGACACAATGGGCATGAAGCATCGAGTGGATTTTGGTGTTTATGTATTTTACGGTAGTGTTAATCCGCAACTTGCAGAGCGTACAGGCTTTACTAATGAGGACGCTGAAAGTCTAAAGGAAGCATTAAAGACATTATTTGCGAATGACGCATCATCAGCAAGACCTGATGGAAGTATGGAAGTAAATAAAGTTTTTTGGTGGGAGCATAATTCGAAACTAGGGCAATATTCATCTGCAGCTGTTCATCGTGCAGTTAAAGTGGAAAAAACGAATGATGCGACGAAACCATCTATAGAAAACTATCAAATTACGGCAACACCGCTAGAAGGGCTTTCTGTAGAAGAATATGCTGGGCTATAACGAAGAAGATTATTTAATGCTGTCGGGTATTCAACATTTTGCCTTTTGTAGGCGACAGTGGGCTCTCATTCATATTGAGCAGGAGTGGGAAGAAAACGTACTGACGATCGAAGGGAATTATCTTCATGAAAAAGTAGATAATCCATACACTAGAGAAAAACGTGGAGATACATTGTATGTTCGAGCGTTGCCGGTTCATTCGCAGTATTTAGGGATTAGTGGTATATGCGATATGGTGGAGTTTATTCAAGACGACGATGGAGTTCCGCTCGATAAAGAAAAAGATTTATACCGCGCGAAGCCTATTGAATATAAGCGCGGAAAGCCTAAAAGTCACGAAGCAGATATTCTTCAATTGACCGCACAAACGATTTGTTTAGAGGAAATGCTTGGTACTCGGATTGATGAAGCGGCACTCTATTATCATGAAATCAAACATAGGGTGCCTGTGATGATCACTGAAGAAATAAAGATACGCGTAAAGGATTTAACAAAGGAAATGCATCAGTACTACAAGAGACGACATACACCACGTGTAAAAACAGGAAAGCATTGTTTGCAATGTTCGCTTCGTCATCGCTGTCTTCCCGAACTACTGGAACGCGAAAAAGTATCGACTTATATGAATAGGATGTTGGCGGAATGAAACAATTATTGAATACCGTATATGTGTCAGATCCGGAAGTTTATCTTGCGTTAAAAGGTAAAAACTTAAACCTACTGAAAGAGAATGAATCATTAGCGCGCATTCCTCTGCATAATATAGAGGCGGTTTGTACGTTTGGTCATCAAGGTGCAAGTCCAGCTTTGATGAAAGAGTGTATGGATCAAAATATTAGTTTAACATTCTTTTCTAGCAGTGGACGGTTTCGCGGACGAGTCACAGGTGAGTTAAATGGAAATGTAACACTTCGCAGAACGCAGTATCGGCTAGCAGATGATGAAGAAAAGTGCGCGCGTATTGCGGGTCATATGATGATCGGAAAAATATTTAATAGTGAACAATTACTGAAGCGGACGATACGAGATCATGCGTTACGAGTGGATGTTGAGAGTATGACAAAAGTGATTGAGAGATTACAAGAGTCTAGAAAGGCAGTAAGTGAATGTAATGATTTAGAAGCGCTTCGTGGAATAGAAGGTAATGCGGCAAGTGCTTACTATAGCGTTTTCGAAGAATCGATCCTACAACAAAAAGAAGTCTTCTTTTTCAGAGGACGTAATCGGCGACCACCACTCGATCCGGTCAACGCATTGCTGTCTTTTGCCTATTCGTTACTGGCAGCAGAAACAGCTGCGGCTCTTGAAGGTGTTGGATTGGATTCCTATGTAGGGTTCTTACATCGTGATAGGCCGGGGAGAAATTCACTAGCGTTAGATTTGATGGAAGAGTTGCGGCCATTAATTGCGGATCGTTTTGTTTTAAAAGTAATTAATCGACAACAATTTCAAAGTGCTGATTTTAGCTTCAAAGAAAGCGGGGCAGTAATTTTAACTGATGAAGCCCGAAGAAACTTTTTGCAACTTTGGCAAAAGGAAAAACAACAAACAATCACTCATCCATTTTTAAAGGAAAAAGTATCTTGGGGATTGATTCCGCATATACAAGCATTATTACTAGCTCGTCACTTACGCGGTGATCTTGAAGCATATCCTCCTATTTTAATAAGGTAGGTGTTATGTAGTGCTTGTGTTAGTCACTTATGATGTACAGACTCTTACAGATGGCGGTAAAAAACGTTTACGCAGAATTGCTAAGAAGTGTGAAGAGTATGGCGTGCGTGTTCAAAATTCAGTGTTTGAATGTATTGTGGATAGCACTCAATTAAAACAATTAGAAATTGAGTTGGAAGAGATTATGGATCCTAAGGTCGATAGTCTGCGTTATTACCGTCTTGGAAATAATCATGATACAAAAGTTAGGCATGTAGGAGCAAAGCCTTCGCTTAAAGTAGAAGATCCCTTAATTTTTTAATGTGCGAACCTTAAGTGAACATGAAAACCTAGGGAGGTTCGCGCATAATTTAATGTAAATTTACGCTGAAATAAAGATAATATTTTTTAACAGTTATGTTAAAGTGTAAGAAGCACAAGATATAGATTTCGATATATATATTCGTCTATATCTTGCTGTCGCTCCCTGTATAGGGGGCGTGGATTGAAATATATTGGCGATAGTCTTCATAAATATCTATCCATCGTCGCTCCCTGTATAGGGGGCGTGGATTGAAATATAATCGTGATAACCTCGACCGTAAATAAATCCATCGTCGCTCCCTGTATAGGGGGCGTGGATTGAAATCCGCAAAATCAATCACATCTATGCCGCCTGCGTGGTCGCTCCCTGTATAGGGGGCGTGGATTGAAATAGGACACGCACGAATCATTTGGTCGATTTCATCGTCGCTCCCTGTATAGGGGGCGTGGATTGAAATATCTAAATCTAACATGTCGCCTTGAGCAAACTTAGTCGCTCCCTGTATAGGGGGCGTGGATTGAAATTTTTTTTATTATCAACTCTGCTAACTCAAATGAGTCGCTCCCTGTATAGGGGGCGTGGATTGAAATCAATGAAGCGCAAAAATTTGAACGACAGTTGCGTAGGTCGCTCCCTGTATAGGGGGCGTGGATTGAAATTGATTTATTACCTGAAGCGGAAACGCTTGAAGTTGTCGCTCCCTGTATAGGGGGCGTGGATTGAAATATACGCTTACTGCTTATCATCTACATCACCCTTGTGTCGCTCCCTGTATAGGGGGCGTGGATTGAAATACTCTTGTAAAACTTCATGAGCTGATCGGTGTTAGTCGCTCCCTGTATAGGGGGCGTGGATTGAAATAAAAATAGTATAATCAGAAAATATTTCCATGATAAAGTCGCTCCCTGTATAGGGGGCGTGGATTGAAATTTAGTACGTCATCCCATGGTCTTGCCATCACTCCGTCGCTCCCTGTATAGGGGGCGTGGATTGAAATATCGAGTTTGAAGGTGTGGACGAATGACTAAAAAGTCGCTCCCTGTATAGGGGGCGTGGATTGAAATATTATGCTTTACCTGGGATCAAATCGAAGAAGCGGTCGCTCCCTGTATAGGGGGCGTGGATTGAAATTGACTTTGTTTTATAATGCCGAATCACTTGTAACGGTCGCTCCCTGTATAGGGGGCGTGGATTGAAATTCTCCTTTTGGGTAACAGTAAGAAAGTTGCGCCAGTCGCTCCCTGTATAGGGGGCGTGGATTGAAATTTCTGATTCGACCGCTGAAACGAATCTAGCGTTAGTCGCTCCCTGTATAGGGGGCGTGGATTGAAATTCCCTTGAATCTATAATTATCGTTAATGTTTTCAGTCGCTCCCTGTATAGGGGGCGTGGATTGAAATTCGTCGTTGTCGTCTTTAACTTCAAATTTCATTGCGTCGCTCCCTGTATAGGGGGCGTGGATTGAAATAAACAACCTTCTAAAATCCAGTTAAAAATGCCAGGGTCGCTCCCTGTATAGGGGGCGTGGATTGAAATCAAATATATGTCAACTTCAAGCGTTTCCGCTTCAGGTCGCTCCCTGTATAGGGGGCGTGGATTGAAATTTTCCCATTCGTAGGCTTTGCCAAAAATGCTATTAAGTCGCTCCCTGTATAGGGGGCGTGGATTGAAATTATTAATACCATTATATCATCATATCGCTATATGGTCGCTCCCTGTATAGGGGGCGTGGATTGAAATAAAGTACATAGCAGACAACACCTTTAAATACTTCAGGTCGCTCCCTGTATAGGGGGCGTGGATTGAAATTAGTTGTGCGTCACAATCACAATTAATAGGTTTACGTCGCTCCCTGTATAGGGGGCGTGGATTGAAATGCAAGGTAAAGTCATACAGCAATTCATCGCAAAAGGTCGCTCCCTGTATAGGGGGCGTGGATTGAAATGTCGATCAACGTTATCATCCTGACTGGGTCTTTGTCGCTCCCTGTATAGGGGGCGTGGATTGAAATCTTTACGGTCTTTAATCTCGTCATAAGCAGAATTTGTCGCTCCCTGTATAGGGGGCGTGGATTGAAATGGTAACGTTTAATAATTTTCGGAAAGTCAGTAGTATCGTCGCTCCCTGTATAGGGGGCGTGGATTGAAATGCCAACTTCAAATTTCGCACTAGCAAACTCAATAGTCGCTCCCTGTATAGGGGGCGTGGATTGAAATAGCATTGCCTAATTCGTTCAATCTAAATTTCTTTGTCGCTCCCTGTATAGGGGGCGTGGATTGAAATTCCTACCCACCCAGACGCTCCCACGTGCTTTTTAAGTCGCTCCCTGTATAGGGGGCGTGGATTGAAATTCACGTACAGCAAACCATTCTTTACTCTTGTAAAGTCGCTCCCTGTATAGGGGGCGTGGATTGAAATCCTGTCTTACGATCAATCTCCCACTGATAACCGCGTCGCTCCCTGTATAGGGGGCGTGGATTGAAATAACAGCTAACCAACGAATGAATAGCTTTGTTGTCGTCGCTCCCTGTATAGGGGGCGTGGATTGAAATCCGAAAACTAAAATACGCTCGTCTGAATGGTTGGGTGTCGCTCCCTGTATAGGGGGCGTGGATTGAAATTAGCGTGACGTTTGTGTTGCATCCGGCTAACCGGTCGCTCCCTGTATAGGGGGCGTGGATTGAAATATAAGTTTCTAAGGCTTTATACAGGTCATTCGTTTGTCGCTCCCTGTATAGGGGGCGTGGATTGAAATAGAAAAGGTTTTGAATCCATGTCCAGTGGATTGAGTCGCTCCCTGTATAGGGGGCGTGGATTGAAATTTGACTACCCGTTCGAATGATTGTCCTCATACGTTTGTCGCTCCCTGTATAGGGGGCGTGGATTGAAATTATGGGTCTTTTAGTTATGATATCCAAAAGAGGAGGTCGCTCCCTGTATAGGGGGCGTGGATTGAAATATGTTTACGATGCTTCTAAACATACAATCATCTTCACGTCGCTCCCTGTATAGGGGGCGTGGATTGAAATCTTTACGGTCTTTAATCTCGTCATAAGCAGAATTGTCGCTCCCTGTATAGGGGGCGTGGATTGAAATAAAAGGCAATACGGAAAAATAGCTATGGTCGCAGTGTCGCTCCCTGTATAGGGGGCGTGGATTGAAATCTTTCGTTGACTTATTCAGTGTTCTCACCTCCTTTGTCGCTCCCTGTATAGGGGGCGTGGATTGAAATCGCACAAATACTAGAGCGCTAGACGGTTGTTGTCGTCGCTCCCTGTATAGGGGGCGTGGATTGAAATTATTTTGGTTTTTGGCAATAAAAAAGAACCGAATCGTCGCTCCCTGTATAGGGGGCGTGGATTGAAATGTAGCGAGTTTTTAAATCACCTCGCAAAATAGCATGTCGCTCCCTGTATAGGGGGCGTGGATTGAAATTGCTGATACCCTCTAGTGGCCCCCGCTGAAACTTGTCGCTCCCTGTATAGGGGGCGTGGATTGAAATCATTTGATCTGATATATCTACACCATTTACAGATGTCGCTCCCTGTATAGGGGGCGTGGATTGAAATATCAAAAATATACGGGAATGATTCTGTTCCTTGTCGTCGCTCCCTGTATAGGGGGCGTGGATTGAAATTACAAAAGACAAGGACACAACTGCGAAATGCACTCACGTCGCTCCCTGTATAGGGGGCGTGGATTGAAATATCAATCGACATCTGACTTTCTTCTAGCGTGACGTTGTCGCTCCCTGTATAGGGGGCGTGGATTGAAATTTTTTTTATTATCAACTCTGCTAACTCAAATGACATGTCGCTCCCTGTATAGGGGGCGTGGATTGAAATAGAAAGACGACAAGAAAGAAGTTTTGGAGTTTCATAGTCGCTCCCTGTATAGGGGGCGTGGATTGAAATATAGATGATTTGACCGCAGAACAGGTGTTGGATGCAGTCGCTCCCTGTATAGGGGGCGTGGATTGAAATGAAACCATAAAGCGGCATTAAAAGGAAATCTAATGGTCGCTCCCTGTATAGGGGGCGTGGATTGAAATCAATTTCGCGCCATTGGAATCAGCGGTCAATTTAAGTCGCTCCCTGTATAGGGGGCGTGGATTGAAATATCAATGGTGATTTGATCGTTCACGACCTCGACTGTCGCTCCCTGTATAGGGGGCGTGGATTGAAATATTATCGGACATCTTAGAGGATCAGGTGGACGAAAAGTCGCTCCCTGTATAGGGGGCGTGGATTGAAATACCCTCCAACTCTATTAATTTATCAATATAAAAGTCGCTCCCTGTATAGGGGGCGTGGATTGAAATGCTATGGAGCTGATAAGGAAACTCTTTAAACGTTCGTCGCTCCCTGTATAGGGGGCGTGGATTGAAATGTCCTGAACTTTTACGAATGATGTCATGGGAAGTGTCGCTCCCTGTATAGGGGGCGTGGATTGAAATAAAACAATTATACTAACTAAGTGGGAAGTAACTTGTCGCTCCCTGTATAGGGGGCGTGGATTGAAATGCTCGCATGGGTGCAATGTACGCATGGGCGAATCCGTCGCTCCCTGTATAGGGGGCGTGGATTGAAATACCGATGGTATTGGCGCGCAAATCAAGCAAATGGTCGCTCCCTGTATAGGGGGCGTGGATTGAAATTGCAGCAGTTACAAATTGTCTGCCTGTCGTAATCGTCGCTCCCTGTATAGGGGGCGTGGATTGAAATTTACACCTACCAGACTAATATCTGCATTAGCTTTGGTCGCTCCCTGTATAGGGGGCGTGGATTGAAATCGACATACGTATTGTTATCGTATCGTATTTATTGTCGCTCCCTGTATAGGGGGCGTGGATTGAAATCATTTCTTTTTGCCATTGCTTAAATGCTTGGTTTGTCGCTCCCTGTATAGGGGGCGTGGATTGAAATTTTCGCCATTTCAATCATTTGCTTGATTTGCGCGTCGCTCCCTGTATAGGGGGCGTGGATTGAAATTTTCACCCTCCTCTTTCCAGTAGACGACTTAATGTCGCTCCCTGTATAGGGGGCGTGGATTGAAATGTTCCATATTTTGCGTTCATGAGCACACAAGCTTGGTCGCTCCCTGTATAGGGGGCGTGGATTGAAATGTCAATTTGCTTTAAATGCTCGGTAAAATCATAAAGTCGCTCCCTGTATAGGGGGCGTGGATTGAAATAATATCGGACTTGATACGGTCAAAACGTGCTTTAGTCGCTCCCTGTATAGGGGGCGTGGATTGAAATACGCAGACATGATCTGATTCCGTATAATGAGTACGTCGCTCCCTGTATAGGGGGCGTGGATTGAAATTTTTAAGTAACCCCAAGGATGTACAGCGTGACGCAGTCGCTCCCTGTATAGGGGGCGTGGATTGAAATACAACAAACTTGGAAACGAAGAAGTTACTGTTGTGTCGCTCCCTGTATAGGGGGCGTGGATTGAAATAGTACGAAAAGCTTCGTGGAGAGGAGGTGAAGGAAGGTCGCTCCCTGTATAGGGGGCGTGGATTGAAATTCTAAAGCCATCGTTCCAGCGATGGCTTCCTTCTGTCGCTCCCTGTATAGGGGGCGTGGATTGAAATTTGAGGATGAAGAGGAAGAGTATGGCGATGGGTTGTCGCTCCCTGTATAGGGGGCGTGGATTGAAATAATGTCGGGCATAAAAACATTGAATGGTACTCATGGTCGCTCCCTGTATAGGGGGCGTGGATTGAAATTTTGTTTGTTTGTTTCTTTTTTAATTCCTAACGTGTCGCTCCCTGTATAGGGGGCGTGGATTGAAATTCCGTAACATTATTTATCAATTAGCTTCTTTGACGTCGCTCCCTGTATAGGGGGCGTGGATTGAAATGTTGATATGCCGAGCGAGTTCCTGATCGGTAACGAGTCGCTCCCTGTATAGGGGGCGTGGATTGAAATGCACGAAACATTCTTTCCCATAGCGATTCGTTTGAGTCGCTCCCTGTATAGGGGGCGTGGATTGAAATTCTAACTCCTGCACCCGCTCGACTTGTTGGATAAGCGTCGCTCCCTGTATAGGGGGCGTGGATTGAAATGTTCAAAGCGTCATAAGTATCTCCCCAGCGCCCCAGTCGCTCCCTGTATAGGGGGCGTGGATTGAAATCATTAGTCCGCTCATATTAAATTGCCTCCTTCATGTCGCTCCCTGTATAGGGGGCGTGGATTGAAATATCTGCCGCTGATAATCCACCGTCAGATGCCTTTGTCGCTCCCTGTATAGGGGGCGTGGATTGAAATCTGTGCCGCGATTTGTTGTTTTGTCATTTTTTCGTCGCTCCCTGTATAGGGGGCGTGGATTGAAATATCATCTGATTTTTCTAACTCACGAAGGACTTTATGTCGCTCCCTGTATAGGGGGCGTGGATTGAAATCTCATTTCTAATTGTTTTTTTGGCGCCGATGATGTCGCTCCCTGTATAGGGGGCGTGGATTGAAATTTTGTGCTGACACGTCAAACATTCGTACTTTGCGTCGCTCCCTGTATAGGGGGCGTGGATTGAAATCGCCTGTTCGTGTTTTGCGATCTGTCCGTTTAATGTCGCTCCCTGTATAGGGGGCGTGGATTGAAATAAACCATTTGCTACGGATTTCCGAAATCTCTAACTCGTCGCTCCCTGTATAGGGGGCGTGGATTGAAATACTTCGTCTCGTAATTCGTTGAGTTGGATTGTCAGTCGCTCCCTGTATAGGGGGCGTGGATTGAAATAGGCAATAAACCACCCTCTAATACGAGCGTAGCCGTCGCTCCCTGTATAGGGGGCGTGGATTGAAATCGAGACGGTGACGAAGAACGTCCAGATGATCCTGGTCGCTCCCTGTATAGGGGGCGTGGATTGAAATATTAAATTACCTCCGAAATTGTGATGCGATAATTGGTCGCTCCCTGTATAGGGGGCGTGGATTGAAATTATTGGTGACTTATCGGGTTCTATAGGTACTCTAAGTCGCTCCCTGTATAGGGGGCGTGGATTGAAGTTTCAAGTGTTTATGGTCAGTGTCTTCAGCCAAAATTGTCGATTCTTGTAGAAAGAGCATGAATAAAAATGCCGCTTTCTAGTATATTGAAGTAACACTAATAATGTTAAGCGTGAAGATAATAAACAACAGCTGTCCCACAATCTATTAAAACCATTCCCTGCATAGGAACCTCCAATCACTCTTATTCTAGCTTTTCAGCAGCACGTTCATCCAAATAACGATACAAAGTCGATTTACTAATACCGGTTTCCTCTTTTATTTCGTAAAGTGTATAATTTTTGCTGTCGTACATAGAAAATGCACGTTGTAAATTATCATCAGATTTACGTGGACGGCCGATTAGTTTTCCTTGTTGTTTTGCAGCTTGGAGAGAAAAAGTAGATGAATGGCTTAAAAAAGTAGATTGTATCTCTGCGAAAAATTCTATTTGTTCTATAAGTACCAATGTTTGCAGTGTTTCAGTTGATAACTTTTCATCAAGAAAATGAAATATAATTTGATCACGTTTAGCTAAGCGTAAAATGCCTAGAAATTGTTGCAGAGAGTCAGCTAACACTTCTATATTTTGAAAGAACAACTCATCACCAGGTTGCGCAGTCATCAGTAATGTTTCTAATTCCGTTCTTTTCTTAGCTAACCCGTGCATTTCTTTGTATACGTACGCTACATTACTTTCTAGCAATTGATTTTTGCCTTGCAAATCCTTCACAATGGGGCGGATATATCCATATTTCATTTCCTATGCCTCCTTCGTCCCAAAACTATTCACTTTTGGGAAATAAAATGATAAGCTAATAACATTCTAACATTAGGTTTAATGATTGAACATCATGAAAGGGGAACGTTATGCAAACTTTGCAACAACAGTGGTTCGGCAATGTGCGGGCAGATATATTGGCAGGGATTGTCGTTGGTTTGGCGCTCATTCCAGAAGCACTTGCGTTTGCGTTCATTGTCGGCGTAGATCCACGTGTAGCGCTATATGCCTCATTTTCCATTGCGGTAATTACCTCTTTTGTAGGGGGGCGTCCGGGACTTATTTCAGCTGCAACTGGTGCGATGGCTTTGGTGCTTGTCAGTCTGATGGCAGAGCATGGCTTGCAATATGTGCTTGCGGCTACTATTTTAACAGGCATTATTCAATTCATTTTAGGTGGATGTAAAGTGGCGAACTTAATGCGCTTCATTCCGAATTCAGTCATGCTAGGTTTTGTGAATGCACTCGGTATTATGATTTTTATAACGCAATTGCCGTATTTAGTAGGAACCGGAATGATGACTTATGTATTCGCAGGAGTTACATTGCTTTTAGTATACGCCGTTCCGCGATTTTTCACTGCAATTCCTGCACCGCTGATCGCGATTGTAGTGATGACGACGATTGCTTTAGTCAGTGGAGTGAAGCTTCAAGTGATCGGTGATTTAGGAACGATGCCGAATTCATTGCCATCATTTTTCTTACCGGATATTCCATTGAATTTTGAGACATTCAAAATTATACTGCCTTATTCAGTCGCTCTTGCGATAGTCGGTTTACTGGAGTCATTGCTGACATCACAAGTTCTAGATGATATGACGGACACCCCAAGCAATAAGAACCGTGAAGCCCGTGGTCAAGGAATTGCGAACTTCATCAATGGATTTTTTGGCGGAATGGCAGGTTGTGCGTTAATTGGACAATCCGTTATCAATATGAAATCAGGCGGCAGAGGACGTTTATCTACGTTGACTGCCGGTGTATTTTTGATGTTTCTTATTATCGTATTAGGGGATGTTGTAGTTAAGATACCTATGCCTGTCCTAGCAGGAGTCATGGTGATGGTAGCTATGACTACATTTAATTGGGGATCATTCAAGTTTTTGCGATCTGCTCCTCGATCCGAGTCGATCGTCATGCTTATTACAGTAGCAATTATTTTATATACACATAATTTAGCAGTGGGCGTAGTGATTGGAGTCATTTTAAGTGCGTTATTTTTCGTTGCGAAGATTTCCCGTGTGACCGTTACGAATAGAGAAGGCATTTATAAAATAACAGGGCCTTTATTTTTTGCTTCTACTACAAAGTTTATCCAGTCTTTTGAAGAAGTAACTGAAAAAAACATCGTGATTGACTTTGAAGACAGTCAATTATGGGATGAGTCAGCTGTTGGGGCAATCTTCAAAGTGAAACAAAAGCTTGAAGACAAAGGAATCAATGTTATGGTTAGCGGCTTAAATACTTCAAGTGAACAATTATATGAGAAGTTATTGTGAGGAGTGAACAAGATGAAGATTGCGGTAGCGATTGATGGTTCAGAAAATGCGTGGCGTGCAGCAAAACATGCGATAATGCTGGCTGAATATTTACCTAAAGTACAATTGGAAATCATCTATGTTCAAGATTATGATAAAGCGAAAGATGAGCGGTTATTGGCACAAAGTCTTGAAAGTTTATCTCTAAAGCGAGAGCAGAAGCTGCATCCGATCATGGCATTGGCAAAAGAAGCAGCTGTTGACGCAGAAATTGTCATGTTGAAAGGAAATCCAAGTCAAGAAATTATCAAATACGTGAACGAACAAGGAATCGACAAGCTAGTGATCGGCAGTCGTGGGTTGAATGCGTTTCAGGAAATGATTTTAGGCAGTGTAAGTCATAAAGTGATGAAGCATGTGCAATGTCCAGTAACTATTGTGAAGTGACAGTAGATATTTGACAATGTTCAATTATGCATGAAGGTGTTGTAGCCTTCATGCATTTTTTTGCTTATTTATCAAAACTTTTTAGACAGGCTATTTCACGTTTCACGGTAGATTCCTCTTTTTAATATCATAATTTCCGTTTGATAGTTTTTTAATGCTTCTTCAGGGGATAATTGTAAAGAGAAGCTTTGAATCAAGTTTTGAAAAGTAACTGCTTGAATAATTTTCATCACATGAGCGAGTTCACATTTACTCGTACCCGTCATTTTTTCCGTATTAATTAACGCAAAAAGCTCAGCGCGCTCGGACATGAAGTTTTCTATGTGGACATGGTCTGTAAACGCTCGTTCCATTTTATGAGACATATTCAAAAAAGCATTACGGAAAAATATGCGATTTTCCTCTGACTGAAAGTCTTCTAACATCGATTGAAATATATTGAGGAAAGTCTCCAACAAATCTCCGTTATTTTGTTGCAGTTGCAGAGTAAAACGTTTGTGATGTAACTTTACATGTTCATCCAAAATATAAAAAAATACATCCTCTAGATTTTCAAAGTATTGATAAAAACTGCCGCGTGAAATTTCAGCATATTTGATAATATTAGAGATCACCGCTTCATGTAAAGGAACGCGTGAAAATTCTTTCATTGCCGCGTCGAGCAGAATTTGTTGTTTATTTAGTGGTAAATTATAAAATGTTTGCTTCGGCATGGCGAATCCTCCACTCCCTATAGTACATTTCGACATGTATAGTGCAATGATAAAACGTGAAATAGGTTCTGTCAAAGAAAATGTGACACAGTGTCACTTAATCTTTGACATGCAAAAATCTGTCACTTACTATTAAAGTACAGTTTTTATGACAAGGCGTCACATATGAAAAAATTTAGAAAGAATTGAGGAATCCTTGATATGTTAAAAATTCTAAAAAACTTATCAGTATATAAATGGCTCGTTGCTATCATATTCGGTCTCGTATTCCTCCAATCTATGTCAGAGCTGTATTTGCCGACATTAATGGCGGATATAATTGATAACGGTGTCGTGGTCGGTAATATTCCTTACATATGGAAAATTGGCGGTTTGATGCTCGGAGTTTCCTTGCTTAGTGCATTGGCTTCGGTTGCGGTGAGTTACTATTCATCTAAAGCAGCGATGGGACTAGGGAGAGATATCCGTAGAAAAGTATTTACTCACGTCGAAAGTTTTTCATTACAGGATTTCGATAAGCTAGGGACGGCATCACTTATTACGAGAACGACGAATGACATCACTCAAATTCAGCAAGTGGTCATTATGATTTTACGGATGGTCGTAAGCGCGCCTATTATGTTCATCGGTGGTTTGATTATGGCGCTGTCGAAAGACGTTAAATTATCACTTGTAATCGTTGCGGCAATGCCGGTGCTAGTGGGCTTGATCCTGTTTGTGTTTAAAAAAGGAATGTCCCTCTTCCAAGCTGTACAAAAACGCATTGACCGTTTGAACTTAGTATTACGTGAGAATTTAACAGGTATTCGTGTCGTCCGTGCGTTTAACCGTGAGAAAGAAGAACAAGTACGTTTACGCCAGGCCAATGAAGATTTAAAAGATGTCTCGATTAAAGTAAACAGAATTATGGCGTTCCTCATGCCGGTCATGATGTTAATTATGAACCTGACAGTAGTAGGTATTATTTGGTTCGGTGGTATTCGAATTGACAATGGCGCGATGCAAATCGGTGATCTCATGGCGTACATTCAGTATGTAATGCTTATTATGTCCTCACTCGTGATGGCATCTGTAATGTTTATTATGATTCCTCGCGCCTCTGTTTCTGCCAATCGAATCAACGAAGTGCTTGAAATGCAACCGACATTTTTAGATGAAGGAACGCAAAAAGCAGATAAAGAACCGGGTACAGTGGAGTTTGAAGAAGTGTCGTTCAGTTATCCGGGAGCAGAGGAACAAGCGCTATCCACTATTAGTTTTAAAGCTACAGCCGGACAAGTGACCGCTATTATCGGCGGGACAGGCTCGGGGAAGACGACATTAATTAACTTGATTCCTCGTTTTTATGAAGCTACTAGCGGAACGATTCGGATTAACGGTGTAGATATCAAACAATCTTCACAAGAGGAAATACGTTCGAAAATGGGCTTTGTGCCACAAAAAGCTTTATTGTTTTCTGGGACAATTGCAGAAAATATTCGCTATGGTAAAGAGGATGCTTCGCAAAATGAAATAGAACATGCCGCAAAAGTAGCGCAAGCCAGCAGTTTTATTGAAAAGATGGACGAACGATATGACTCTGTTATTTCGCAAGGTGGATCCAATTTATCTGGCGGACAAAAACAACGTCTTTCCATCGCTCGTGCCCTTGTACGTAAACCGGATATTTATGTGTTCGATGATAGTTTTTCTGCACTAGACTATAAAACAGATGCTCAGTTGCGAAAAGCATTAAGTGAAGAAACACAACATGCAACTGTCATTATTGTCGCGCAACGTGTAAGTTCTGTAATGGACGCCGATCAAATCATTGTTCTCGATCACGGGTCCATCGCAGGCATTGGAACACATGAAGAATTATTGGAGACAAATGACGTCTATCAAGAAATTGTTGAATCACAGCTTTCAGAGGAGGATATCGCATGAGTGAACAAAAACAACGTCCATCTCACGGCGGCGGTCCAGGGGGTCCCGGTGGTCCAGGCGGTAATATGATGATGGCGGGACAGAAAGCTAAAGATTTTAAAGGGACATTCCGCAGACTGCTCGGTTATTTGAAACCTCATCGGGCGAAATTAGCAGCTGTTTTTCTCGCTGCTGTATTAAGTACAGTGTTCATGGTGCTAGGTCCTAAAATAATGGGTAATGCGATTACAGAGTTATTTGAAGGGGCATATGGGAAGTTCAATGGAATTCCAGATGCGTCCATCGATTTTGGAACGATTTCAAAGTTATTATTGTTGCTCGGTGGTTTGTATGTTATCAGTAGTATATTTAGTTATATCCAACAGTATATTATGGCGAGTGTTTCGCAAAAGACTGTCTTCGATTTACGGGAAGATATTAATAATAAATTAGAAAAATTACCACTAAAGTATTACGACGGACATCCTGTAGGCGATACGCTTAGCCGGGTAACGAACGATATTGATACGATCGGCAGTACATTACAACAAACGATTACACAATTTATCACTTCTGTAGTAACGATTGTCGGTATTCTCATTATGATGTTGTGGATCAGTCCTATGTTAACAATCATCGCACTTGTGACGTTACCGTTGTCTATATTCGTCATCAGACCATTTTTAAAAAGATCCCAAAAATATTTTGCGGCACAGCAGCGAACACTTGGAAATTTAAATGGTCATATAGAAGAAATGTATACGGGTCATCAAGTAGTAAAGGTCTTTGGTCACGAGAAAAAAGCCATTGCGGAATTCGAAGATGTCAATGAACAGTTGTATGATGCAGGTCGTCGGGCACAATTCATTTCGGGTATTATTATGCCGATGATGACGCTTATTGGAAACTTGAGTTATGTTCTAATTTGTGTGATCGGTGGAATTTTGGTTACACAACGTGCGATTTCTATTGGTGATATTCAAGCATTCATTACGTATATGAAGCAATTCACACAACCAATTACGCAAACAGCAAATATCGCTAACATTATCCAGTCCACTATTGCGGCCGCAGAACGTGTCTTTGAGTTATTGGATGAGGAAGAAGAAGTGCAAGAAGTGACGACGGTAAGTCTGAAGCATGCAAAAGGTGAAGTGGCGTTTGAACATGTAGATTTTGGTTATGGAGAAGATCTATTGATCAAAGACATGAATGTTCACGTAGAACCAGGTCAGACCGTTGCGATAGTCGGGCCTACAGGAGCAGGTAAGACGACTATCATTAATTTACTCATGCGTTTTTATGAACTAAATGGCGGCAAGATCACGATTGACGGATTGGATACTCGTGAGATGTCTAGAGAAGATTTACGGACTACATTTGGAATGGTGTTGCAAGATACATGGCTTTTCAATGGAACTATTAAAGATAATATAGCCTATGGTAATAAGAACGCCACAGAGGAGCAAATCATTGAAGCAGCGCAAGTGACACGTGCCGATCAGTTTATTCGCACACTTCCAGAAGGGTATCAAACTGTATTAAACGAAGACGCATCGAATGTCTCCCAAGGTCAGAAACAATTAATCACAATTGCTCGTGCTGTTCTAGCGAATCCATCCATTATGATCTTAGATGAAGCGACATCTAGCGTAGACACACGGACAGAATTATTAATTCAACAGGCGATGAATCGCCTGATGAAAGGTAGAACTAGCTTCGTCATCGCCCATCGACTTTCGACAATTCAAGGTGCCGATCTGATATTAGTGATGGATCAAGGAGAAGTGATCGAACAAGGTACCCATGAAGAATTGCTGAAGCAAGAAGGTTTCTACGCTGATTTATATTACAGTCAGTTCTCAGATAAGCCTGCCATGTGATGAAATAAATGAAAGCAGTAGCCCTCGTTTTTGAGAGCTACTGCTTTTTTTATGTACTAGGTTGGTTGAGGGAGTGTTCATAGAGAGTGTTGCCGCGCTCATAGAAAGTGTCGCCGCGCTCATAGAAAGTGCCGTTGCGCTCATAGAATGTGTTGCCGCGCTCATAGAGAGTGTCGCCGCGCTCATAGAAAGTGTCGCCGCGCTCATAGAACACCTCCCCGCGCTCATAGACCAAACCCTATTCATCAAAAATTCTACAACTCCACCCACTCGACAATTTCTTCATACATCATTCGTCGATCTGCATCTTTCACAGGGGAAGACAACGGATCAAATGTCACTTCCATTTGCGTGTAGAGTGTCATGTCTTCTGTGGAATCGTCAAGTGCAAACCATGCATAGTCATAAGCTGCATCTATAATTTCATCCGGTGATTTACCTTTGATTTGAGAAGCTTCTACTCCGTGGACGAGTAGAACTTTTTGTTGATCTAGATAAGCCACAATGCCTTCGAATACTGCGAAATCCATAGAATGTGGAAGATAAAGTATAGATTTTTTTGTCATGAATTCTGAAATGACTTCGTCGTTCTTTTCCATGAATGCAGTTAAGACATCTCGTTTTGTTTTGGAATCGTTTAGTTCGTGTGTTTCGATCCAAGTACTAGCTAGTTGTTGTTGATAAGACCATCTGTAAACATGTTGGATATAGTCTTCCATAGTAACTCCGAATGTTTCTTGTTGTTTTTGTTCTTCTTCAGGAGAAAGTTCAGATGATTGTTCTGCCTCTGCTATATGCTTCTCAATAGCTTCAGTATCTTCTACATAACCGTTTTGTTTCGCGTAATCGGTTAGCGAATCAAATAACAAAATTTGTTGTAACGTACGGTAGCGTAGCTCTTCTAGTTCTTCAGGCGTTATACTTTGTCTTCCTCCTGTTTCGGTAGTAAGTAAATGGTCATAGACTATTTCATTTACTTCATAGACTTGTTGTGTTGTGTTATTTTGCTCGCCATCGTAGACGGTGAATGTAAAGAATAGTACCGCTGCTAAAACAATGGCAGTTGCGACTAGGGGAAAAGGGTTTCGTCTTTTGGGGCGTCGTTCTCCATAAAGCACTCGTTGTTTTAACTCTTCTATATCTCTGGACGTATCGCCAGCTAGATGATCTAAACTCTTTTTCACTTCATTCAATGGAAAGCACCTCCCAATAATCTGCTAATAGTTCTTTTTTCAGTAGCGCGCGTGCTTTAGTCATTCTTGTTTTGACAGTGTTTTCAGATAGACTTAGAAAAGAAGCGATTTCTCTCATGTTGAGCTCTTCGTAATAATAGAAGAGGATAATTTCTCGATACTTCACTGGTAACTTTAGTATAGCGTTTGCGATAATAGACTTTTCTTCTTCTACAATTAATGAATCGCGCGTTGTATGTACGGAGTCTATTGAGCGTTTGTTAAATGTAAGGTGTCGAAAAGACCAGCTTCGTAAATAATCTTTACAGCGGTTGACAGTAAGTTTTGTTAAATAAGCACGTAGTTTTCCTTGTTCCTGATAAGTTGATTTCTCATAAAATGATAAAAAGACTTCTTGAACGATATCTTTTGCAAGGTCCCGGTCTCGTAAATAGAAGTACGCCATTTTCAATAAATGTTCACTGTATTCATTTATGACGTGTTCCAGTTCAGCCGAATTCAATGTCACCACCGCCTCTCTACTACTATAACGATGCTCAAATGGAAATAGTTTTAGATTAGAAAAAAACATGACAGGATTTCTCCGTTTGTCATGTTTTCAGAAAATTTAATTGACAACTTGATCTTCTAGATTTTTCCACAAATGATGCGCTTCTCTAGCGATATGCTCTAGTAAGTTTGGTGGTGCAGTTGTAATAGCTGCACAGTTTTTGATGAGTTCACTTAGTTCCAACTTAAATGCTTCAAGTGCTTTAGCTTCTTTTATGATCATTTGATTGTACGTATTTAAAATAGGGGACACTTCATTGCGCGGTCTGCGGATAATAGTCTTTAAAGATTGTGCCTGCAACAGTAAATTTTCAAATTTCTTAGTCATGGTACGTACTTGATCGTGTAATTCATAGTTTGATGCATCTACATAATGACTGATGAAAATTAAGTGATCGACCATTTGACGTAGCCAAAAATTATTTTCATGAAGTGTAGCGTCGGAAGGTGTGATATATGCATTGGACTCGATTAATTTAAAAACCTTTTGTGCTTCCTCTGCTTCACGAATCATGTGATCGAGTAAAGAGACAGGAGTCGAAATGATGACGTCACAGTGAAGTGCACGATCCATTGTGTGAATAAGTAAATCTTTAAATTCTTCTGTAGAGCTGTTTGCTTCATCAATGATGAGACTAATATCACCAGTTTTGGATTCAGTCTTTTTGAAGATCTTTCCCATACGATCGACCATTTGCTGATTGGCACGTGCTAATTCTAATTCATGGTGACTAATTTCACGATCGAAAAACTCTCCGTGCTCAAAATTATTTCGCATCCAAAAATCAATAATTCCGTACGTATCCCGTTCATAGTTATCTGTATAACCAGTCAATCATAAATTCCTCCTCCGATTTTCCCTTCTTCATCCAACACCATTCTATTCATGCGTGTTATGGTTAATGTATAAATAAACGATGTTACGTAAAAAGGGCTTCCAAACATTGATTGAATGAATATAAGTTTTTCAGAAACTGGTATTGTATAGTAACGTTGTCCAGTTAGTAACTTAGTATGCGGAAAGAGGTGTTGTGACATGAAAATCGGAATCATCGGAACGGGTAATATTGCGCAATATGTGTTGGAAAATATTAATTCGAATAAACGACTAGATGGTAAAGTACTTTCTATCTTCGGACGCAATCAGGAAGTGGGACCACGCCTGGAATCACAATATGAGGCGACGTTTTTTACTGATTTTGAAGAGTTTCTGAATTCTCCTATCGATATTGTAGTAGAAGCTGCAACAGTGGATGTCGCTATTGAACGTATAGAACACGTCTTAAAAAGTAATAGAGACATAATTTTGAGTAGTATTGGGGCGTTTAAGGATGTAAAGTTTTTGCATCAAATGAAAGAGGTCGCACGTACAACGAATCAGCATATTTATTTACCTTCAGGCGCGATTGGTGGTCTAGATCTTCTACAATCAGCAAATGCCCTCGGGGGTCTGGATAAGGTTAGTATTACGACCAGG